>DATHQQ010000795.1:0-13279 GCA_035482595.1 Verrucomicrobiia bacterium | reverse complement strand
AGGCCAGGAACTGGACCAGCTTCTCCGGCGCCAGCTCCACCCCCTCGGCGAGGGTGAGCAGCACGCCGGTGAAGCTTTCCAGCGGCGGCAGGCGCTGGAGCAGCGCCGCCACCGTGGTGACCACCAGCGGGCGGCGCCCCGCCCCTTCGGTCAGCCGATCACCCCCGCCTTCCGTGAGCCGACCAATCGCATCGATCCGCCGGGCGACGATGTCGCGATGGGGAGAGACCCGGTCATAGGGCAGACAGTCCCAGGCCGGCACAGCGACAATCTCGAGCGATGGGGCGAAGAATCCCAGAGCCTCGGTCAACCGGGCCATGCGCGCGTCGTCGACGCAAACATGGAGCATCTGCGCCTGGTTCGCCAACGCGGCCAGGACCCTGCCGTCGAACCCCTCCGGCACGCCGGCCAGGATTTGGCGCCCCGGCCGGTCGAGGGAGAGCCTGTCGAGGGAGAGCCGGCCGAGTGCCTGCCGGGCGGCGTCGCCCTCGGGTTTCTTGGCCAGGCCGCGGTTGCGCTCGGCCAGGCTCACGCCAAACCTTCCTTCGCCGGCGGCGCGGCAAAGCTGGCCATCAGGAGCTGCCAGAGATCCGACGCGATCATGCCGGGCGGAGCCGCGTTGCGAATGAGCCAGTCGTAGATATCGGGGTCGCTCTCTTCCAGGAGCCGCGCGTAGCCATCGAGCTGCTCCCGGTCCATCGCCGGGAGATGGCGGTCAGCGAAACGGCCGAGAATCAGATCCATCTCCCTCGTGCCGCGATGCCACGACCGGAATTTGAGACGCTTGCGGAGGGTTTGGTCGTCGATGGCCATGGCGGTAGGATGGAGTCGGCTCTCGCAAAATGGACATCTCGCTTGCGCCCGGAAGTCCTTTATCCCCTCTTCGCCCAGACCACAACCCTGCCCGGCATCGGGCCGCGGCTGGGCAAGCTCATCGAGACCGTGGCGGGGCGGACGGTCGCGAGCCTCTGCTGGCATTTGCCGACCGGCGTCATCGACCGGCGCTTCTCCCCGAAATTGGCCGATGCGCCCGAGGGCGTGATCGTCACGCTGACCGTCACCGTCGATTCCCATCTGCCGCCGGCCAACCGGCGGTTGCCCTATAAGATCCGCTGCCATGACGACAGCGCGGGGCTGATGCTCGTGTTCTTCCACGGTCATGGCGAATATCTGGTGCGCCAGCTGCCCATCGGCCAGGAGCGCGTGGTCAGCGGTCGGGTCGAGCACTATGGCGGCCTCCTCCAGATGACCCATCCCGACTATATCGCCACGCCCGCCGAAGCCGCCCAGCTGAAGCGGGTCGAGCCGATCTATCCCATGACGGCGGGGCTCACCCCGAAGCTCCTGGGCCGCGCGATCCAGGCCGCCGTCGCCCGGGCGCCGGAACTGCCGGAATGGATCGATACCGCCCTGCTGCAGAAGATGAAATGGCCGGCCTGGCACACGGCGCTCTGGGTCGCCCACAACCCGAGCTCCGTCGAGGATCTGGCGCCCGAGACACCGGCCCGCCGCCGCCTGGCCTATGACGAGCTTCTGGCCAATCAGTTGGCCCTGGGCCTTGTCCGCGCGGCGCAGCGCCGGCCCGTCGGGCGCCGCATCCGCGGGAATGGCCGGCTGCGCCGCCGGGTGCTGGAGGCCCTGCCCTATCAGCTGACCGCCGCCCAGTCTCAGGCCATCGCCGAGATCGATGCCGATATGGCCGAGCCCCACCGCATGCTGCGCCTGCTCCAGGGCGATGTGGGCAGCGGCAAAACCGTGGTCGCCCTCATGGCCATGCTGAATGCCGTCGAGGCCGGCGCCCAGGCCGCCCTGCTGGCGCCGACGGAGATTCTCGCCCGCCAGCATATGGCCACACTCGAGCCGCTCGCCGCATCGGCGGGACTCCGCGTCGCTTTGCTGACCGGACGCGACAAGGGCAAAGGCCGGGCGGCGATTCTCGCCGGGCTTGCCGATGGAACCCTCCCGCTTGCCGTCGGCACCCACGCCTTGGTGCAGGAGGATGTGGTCTTCAAGGATCTCGCCCTGGCCGTCGTCGACGAACAGCACCGCTTTGGCGTCGAGCAGCGCCTGGCCCTGGCCGATAAAGGACGCCAGTCGCACCTCTTGTCCATGACGGCCACGCCGATCCCGCGCACCCTGATGATGACCGTCTATGGCGATCTCGACGTCTCGCGCCTCACCGAGAAGCCGCCGGGCCGCCAGCCCATCGACACCCGCACCTTGCCGCTGGAGCGCCTCGATGAGGTCGTCGCCGCGGTCCGCCGCGCGGTCGACGGCGGTGCGCGGGTCTTCTGGATCTGTCCCCTGGTCGGCGAATCCGATCTGGTGGATCTGGCGGCGGCCGAGCAGCGCTTCGCCGAGCTCAAGGAAAGCTTCGGGTCGCGGGTCGGCCTGGTTCATGGCCGCATGAAGGCCACCGAGCGCGACGCCGCCATGGCCGCCTTCGCCGAGGGCGGGCTCGACCTGCTGGTGGCGACGACGGTGATCGAGGTCGGGGTGGATGTCCCCGCCGCCTCGGTCATGGTTGTGGAGCATGCCGAGCGCTTCGGCCTGGCTCAGTTGCACCAGCTGCGCGGGCGCATCGGCCGCGGCCAGGCCCGCTCGACCTGCCTGCTGCTCTATCAGGCCCCGCTCGGCGAGACGGCGCGGGCCCGGTTGCAAATTCTGCGCGAGACCGAGGACGGCTTCCGCATCGCCGAAGAGGATCTGAGGCTCCGCGGTGCCGGCGAGCTTCTCGGCACGCGCCAGAGCGGGCTGCCGGATTTCCGCCTCGTCGATCCGGCGGCCCATGGCGATCTCATCGCTATCGCCCATGACGATGCGCGCCTGTTGCTCGAGCGCGACTCCGCTTTGGCCACCACGCGGGGCAAGGCACTGCGCACCCTGCTCTACCTCTTCGACCGCGATGCGGCCGTGAAGACCCTGCGGGCGGTGTAGGTAGATTCGCTTGCGCCGGAATGACAAGCAGAGAATGTGGGACAGGTCAGGTGCAATCGGACGGCGCTGGCGAAGGCCATGACGCTATTGCCGCCTATGCCGCTCCCTCTCCCCCGTCACCCCGGCGAAAGCCGGGGTCCAGGGCAAGCGGCAGGCAGCTGAACATGTGGCCCCTGGATTCCGGCTTTCGCCGGAATGACGGCAGATAGATAGAGCGAAGATGACCGCTGGATCAGCTCGCCCGCGGGATACGCCGGGCAGGGTCCTGGGGCTTCATCGCCGGCGTGACGATGCCCGTCGAGATGACGAGCTTGATGCCCTCCTCCACCGTCATGTCCAGCCGGCGGATATCGGATTCCGGCACGAAGAGGAGGAAACCCGAGGTCGGGTTGGGGGTGGTGGGAACGAAGATATTGACCAGCCGGGGCCCGGCCACGTCGCCGATCTGATCGATCGTCCGGCCGGTCAGGAAGCACACCGTCCACACGCCCTTGCGCGGATATTCGACCAAAGCGACTTCGCGGAAAGCCGAGGATTTGTTGCTGACCACGGTCTCGACGATCTGCTTGGCGGCGCCATAGATGCTGCGGACCACGGGCATGCGGTTCAGCACCCGCTCGCTGAGGCGCAGGAAGATCTTGCCGACGTAGCCTGCGGTCAGCGCCCCGATCAGGGTCAGGCCCACGAGCATCAGGACCACCCCGATGCCGGGGATCGAGAAGGGCAGATAGGTCTCCGGGTTGTAGACCGGCGGCAGAACCGAGAAGACTCTTTGATCGATGAAGGAGATGAAAAGCCAGGCGATATAGACGGTGATCGAGATCGGCGCGATCACCAGGATGCCGGCAAGGAAATACCCCCGCAGGCGAGCCCCGATCCCGATGCGCATCGGCATCGGGGATGGGGCTTCCGGCGGCGAGGGTTCCTGCGGCGGGCCCGGTTCCTCCATGCCTTTATGATAGGTCATGGTGCCACGGGGCGATAGGGGCGCTATGGGTCTTTTCCCGAAATGCAGAGCACACAGAAACTTGATTGCCCGAGGTCTCGCGCCCGAGGATCGGGTGTATAAGTTATGGGGCATGTCAGATCCCCGCCTGCTCTCCCTCGCCACCGCTCTGCCGCCCTATCGCTATAGCCAGGAGGAGGTTCGCGAAGCCGCCCCCAGGCTGTTCGACCGCGATCGTGTCGACCTTCAGCGCCTCCTGCCGGTGTTCGACAATGCCGGCATCGCCGCCCGACATTCCTGCGTGCCTCTGGAATGGTACCTGGAGCCTCATGGCTGGGTGGAGCGCAGCCGACTATTCCGAGAACATGCCGTTGAACTCTTGACTCAGGCGACGCTGACTTGTCTCGAGCGGGCGGGACTCGACACCAGCGACATCGACGCGGTCGTCGCCGTTTCCACGACCGGCGTTGCGACCCCCAATCTCGACGCTTTGATCGTCGAGCGGCTGAGCCTGGCGCGCGGCGTCAAACGCTTGCCGATCTTCGGCCTGGGCTGTGCCGGCGGGGTGATCGGGCTGTCGCGGGCAGTGGACCTCGCCAAGGCCCATCCGGGCGCGCGCGTGCTTTATCTCGTCGTCGAGCTCTGCGCCCTCACCTTCCGCTTTGGCGACAATTCGAGGGGCAATGTGGTCGCGGCCGCCTTGTTCGGCGATGGCGCTGCCGCGGCGCTCATATCGACCGAGGGCGAGGGCCCCAGCTTCGGTGCCGCCGGCGAGCACACCTTTCCCGGCTCCCTGGATGTGATGGGCTGGCGAGTGAAGGAGGATGGCCTCGGCGTTCTTTTCTCTCGCGACATTCCCACCCTCGTGCGGACCGAGTTCAAGCCGGTGCTGGAGGATTTCATGGCGCGCTTCGGTCTGGCGCACACCGATCTCGCGGGCACCGTCTGCCATCCCGGCGGCGCGAAGGTCCTGGACGCGCTGGAAGAAAGCTTCGAGCTTGTCCCGGGCGCCATGACCGTCGCCCGCGAGGTATTGCGCGACTGCGGCAACATGTCCGCGGCCACGGTGCTCTTCGTGCTCGAGCGCACCCTCGCCCGACGCAGACCTGGGCGCTATCTGATGTCCGCCCTTGGCCCCGGTTTCAGCGTCGGATTCCAGATGATCGCGGCTTGAGCCTGCTGCCCACGATCCTGCTGCTGCTCGCGGCGCTGCGAATCCTGGAGCTGGCGGTCGCGCGGCGGAATACGCGCCGGCTGCTGGCCGAAGGCGCGATCGAGGCCGGCAGCGCGCATTACCCCTTCATCATCGCGCTCCATGCCGCCTGGTTCCTGGCGCTGCTGCTGTCTGTCCCGCCCGGCCGGGCACCGCAATGGCCCTGGCTGATCTTCTTCCTGCTGCTGCAGCCGCTGCGCCTCTGGGTGATCTCGACCCTGGGACGGTTCTGGACTACCCGCGTCATCTCGCTTCCTGGCGCCCCGCTGATACGTCGCGGACCGTTCCGCTTCATTCGGCATCCGAACTACCTCATCGTCGAGCTGGAGTTCATCACCCTGCCGCTCGCCTTTGGCGCGCCTTTGCTGGCGCTGATCTTCGGCCTGGCCAACGCCGTGCTGATCGCCTGGCGCATCCGGATCGAGGATCGGCTGCTGGCGCCGCGTCGCGGGTAGCCGATCCTCAGTAGGCGGCGCCAGCGTATTCGGCGGCCAGGCGCTGCGCCGTGGCGGCGGCATCGAGGGAGCCCGGCGAGGCCGTTCGGGCGAAGCTCACCTGCAACTTGGCCGTGATCCGGCCGTTTGCCGCGATCTGCGGCTGGTCGGCGAAGGGATCCTCGTACATCCAATAGGGGCCGATGCCCGGTGCGCCGTAATAGGCGACGCCGGGGTTGTAGATCCACTGCGGATAGATCATCCCGCCCGGGCCATAGACGCCCGGCGCGACCGGCGAATAGAGCTTCTTCACCTGCACGACGGCGTCGCGATGCGCCGGGCCGATGTTGAGCTGGCTGAAGCCGCCGGCGAGCGCCAGCTCGGCGGCATGCCACAGCGCCAGATCGTAGGCACGCTGCTTTTCTTTCTCCACGGCACCGGCGCGGGCCTTCTCATCGGCCGGGAGACTCAGCGCCGGTGTCGCATAGCGCACCTCGTAGCGATCCGGGGCTAGTTTGGTGTCGCTGTAGCCGAAGCCGCTCTGAGGGGTCGCGGCCGCCAAGACCGGCTGAGGACGCGAGGCGGCGCAGCCCGCCGCGGCAGCGAGCGCCGCCACCAAGAGGAGCAAAGGAAGGAACCTGCCCATGGCCTGATTATCGGCGGAGCCAAGCCAGGGAACAACAACGCCGTCATCGGCAAGACCGCGCGGTCACGGGGCGGTCACAACTGCGTGTATCGATATAGCAGCCTGCCGAGACCACTTTACAGGCTCCAGGCCGCAGGCGAGTCTGACGCCCTTATCGCCTGAGGGCCACAACTGGAGAATAGGGGAACCGAATGACACGCAAGCGGCTAACAATTGTGCTGAGCGCCGCCGTTCTGACGGCCATCGGCTATGTCGGCGTGGCAAGCCTGATAGGCGGAGCCCGGGCGGACGATCTACAGACCACGGTCGACACGCGGCGGGCCACGATGAAGGACATCGCCGCGCAGACAAAGGCGATCTATGCCGTCGTGGACGCCAAATCGGGCGATATGGCCGACATGCAGAAGCGTGCCCTGCAGATTCAGGCCGATGCCGCCAAGATCCCGACCTTGTTCCCCCCGGGAACCAGCACCAACGAGTTGGGGGACAAGACCCATGCCCTGCCGGCGATCTGGCAGCAAATGGACAGCTTCAAGGCCGACGCCGCCAATCTCGGAACCCAGGCGGGCAAGCTGGCCGAAGCCGCCCAGGGCGGCGACATGGCCGCCTTCTCGGCCCAGTTCGCCGCGATGGGCAAGGCCTGCGGCACCTGCCACACGGACTTCCGGGCCAAGCTGAACTAGGCGCCGCGGCAGCGCGAGACAAGGCCGGCCCCTGCCCGGGGGCCGGCCTTTTCGTTGCCCTATTCGCTGCGAAGATTGAACAGCTTCTGCAGCCGTTCGGTGAACCAGCGGCTCGCATTCGCCGTCGGCTCGCTCGTGCCGCGCTCGGCCGAGGAGACCATCCGGCCGGCGGCCTGGCGCTGAGCAAGCGCCCGGCTCAGCTCATGGGCGACCTGGGGGCGGGCCTCGAGGATCGGGGCTAGATCCTTCTTCGGCAACTCGTAGACCACCGTCGGGGTCAACGCGGTGATCCGCCCCCACGCCCCCTCTCCCGTCAGCAGCGCAATCTCGCCGAAATGATCGCCCGGCCCCAGCCGAAGGATCTCCACCCACTTTTTGGCCTCCGGATGAGTCACCGACAGGACGCCGCTTCCGATGAGGAACAACGAGCTCAACACGACGCCGGGCTCGAGCAGGGCCTCGCCGGGCTCGTAGAGCTTACGCTGGAGCTTGTTCGCCAGGGCCGCCCGTTCTTCGGGTGTCAGGTCGGCGAAGATCGTGGACTGCGCTAAGACCCTCTGCGAATCGCTGGCCGGTTCGGCGTCCGACCCGCCCGGCGAAACGGTGCCGTCGCTCCTTGCAAACTCAACATGGGCCGCCGAGAAATGGCGGAAGATCAGGTCGAGGAGATCGTTCTGGGCGGCGGTCGCCGAACCCAGATCGGCGACGAAGAAGGTCACCTCATAGGTGATGATATCCGCGTTGATCGCCTTCACCACAACGCTCGCCTTGGGGTAGGTGAGGATCAGCCGGGAGTTCAGGATGGCGTGCTCCGTGATGCCGACCCCCGTCGCCGGCAGTGTCGTGGCCGCCACCTGCACGCTCACCGTGACCCCGTGAACGCTGGAGGGCGAGCTGAGATTCACGATCTTCGTCTTCGCAATCACGCTGTTGGGCATGATGGCGAGGTCGTGCTGCGCGGTCAGAATATGCGTCGCGCGCCAGTTCATCTCGATGACCCGGCCTTCCGTCCCGCTGTCGATCCTGACCCAGTCATCCGGGCGATAGGGACGGCTGAAGCTGAGCACGAGGCCGGAGAACACGTCGCCCAGCGAGCTCTGTAGCGCCAGGCCGATGATGATGGCGATCGCCCCCGATGTCGCAAGCAAACCTTGGATCGGAAGATCGAACACATAGGCGATGATGGCGAAGGCGGCTGCGAGATAGATGACGCCAGCGATGATGTCCTGGAGGAGCTTCGCCTCGCGCGGCCGGCGCTCGAAATTCAGGGAGGTGCGCAGGAAACCGACCAGGAGCCAGGCGCCCCAGGCCCACCAGGCGATCTTCAACCCGGCGCTCACCACGCCGCGCAACGCCGAGCTCGCCGGGCGCAGCGGCTCATAGGGCACCACCCCGGCCCGCAGCAGGACGAGGGTCAGGAGCGAAAAGAAGACGAGGCGCGTCAGCGCGCGCCCCATCGTATTGCTCTTGAACAGGACCCGCGCGGAGACCGCGCCCAGGATGAGGAGGAAGACGGCGACGACCAGCGGGTCGCTGACAAAGCCCTTGATCGCCGCGATCAGATCGGACATCTCGGTCCTTTCAGAGTCCGCGGGGCAAGGGACCCCCTGCTCCGCGCCGCGGCTGCCGGCAGCTCTTCCGCGATGGGACTACTCGAGATCGAAATGCTTGCGCAACGATTTCGTGGTGGCATCGGAAACGTAGTAGACGCCATCCAACAGATGGCTGTGGTCAGCGTCCCAGACCTCGGCGTCATAGTCCCACTGGATGAAGGAGACGATGCGGTTGTCGTCGCCCACCAGGCGGCGCAGCTTGCGGGTGATGGCCCCTTCCCAGGGAGTGAGCGCATGCCAGTCCTTGTCCTTGGTCACGGCGAGCAGCTGGGTCATGCTGGCTCGGCCGTTGTTGCGGGCAAGCACCGCCAGGCGGTCGCGGGTGGCGGCATCCGCCCCCTTCAGCAGCTTGCGCAGCAGCGGCAGGCCGACGTCATGGGGCTGGCGCCAGCGGAAATTCCGGCGCGCCGCTCCCGCCGCGGTCGCCGCCGCCGCCGGAGTTTCGCCGCCGAGAAGGCGCAGGATCTCGCCCCGCGCGGTGACCGACAACCGGGCGATGTCGGATGAGTCGAGAACCAGCTGCATGCCAACCTCCTGATACCCGCCGGAGAGGATTATGTGCTCCGATCCCGGGCGCTGGCAATGCCATGGACCGCTGGGCCACGATCGCCGGGAGGGGCTCAGTTCTCCGATTCGTAGCGCTGCAGGATCTCCTCCACCGGACCCATGGCGATGAGCTCGCCCTGGCGCAGCAAGGCGGCCTTGTTGCAGAGCCGGCGCAGCGTCTCGGAGGCGTGGGAGGCGACCACCAGGATATTGGCCGAGGCCATCATGCGCTCGAGGCGCTTTGTCGCCTTCTCGGCGAAGGCCTTGTCACCGGCGCCGATCATCTCGTCCATGATCAGGATCTCGGGGTTGATGCTGGTGGATATGGCGAAGGCGAGGCGCACCAGCATGCCGGCGGAATAGGTGCGCAGCGGCAAATTCAGGTACTCGCCGAGCTCGGTGAAATTCTCGATATCCTCCACGCGCTCCAGGGACTGGCGCCGGGTCAGGCCCAGCATGAGCCCGCGGATCACGATGTTCTCGTAACCCGTCCCCTCCATATCCATGCCCATGGTGATATTGGTCAGGGAGGCGACGCGGCCGCTGACCTGCAGCCGTCCCGCCACCGGCTCGTAGATTCCCGTCATCACCCGGAGCAGCGTCGTCTTGCCGGCCCCGTTGCGCCCGACGAGCCCCAGGCGATCGCCGTCGGTCAGGGTCATGGTGATCCCGCGCAGCGCGCGCACCAGGACACGGTGATGACCGGCCGGTCCGACCCGCGGCGGACCAAGCCCGAGGACCCGATGCTTCAGGGAACGCGTGCGCGCGTCATAGATCGGAAAATCGATGTCGACGTTTTGGAGTTCGATGCGCATCTACAGCCAATAGGTGATACGGCCCCGGAAGCGGGCAAACATGAGGAAGGCGACGATCCAGCCCAGGACGGTGACCAAGGCAACGATCGCCCAGCTCTGCGGCGTTGGCGCCAGCCCGAAAAGAGGATCGCGCACGATCGACAGGAACGCGGCAAAGGGATTGAGCTGCAGCAGCTCCGCCGTCCGGCCGTGAATGGAGCTTTCGAGCCAGATCACCGGGGTGAGGAAGAAAGCGACCTGCATGACGCTGCCGACGATGGGCGCCAGATCGCGAAAGCGGGCGCTGAGCAAGCCGAACAGCAGGCCTATCCAGAGCCCGTTGAAGGCGAAAATGGCGATGCCCATCAGCGAGGCCAGCACGCCCAGGATCGAGGGTGGTGAATAGATCGCCAGCACGATGACCAGGATCACCACGTCATGAGCGAAGGTGATCAGGCTGCGCAGCACGACGCGCGCCGGAAAGATACCCTTCGGCAAGGCGACCTGCTTCAGGAAACTCTCGGCGGAGATGAAGCAGAGGCAGCCGTCGTTGATGGTGGTGGCGAACATGGCCCAGACCGTCAGCCCGACGGCGAGATGGGGCAGATAGACCTTGAGGTCGAGGTGGAATAGCTCGCCGTAGACCAGACCCAGGGATCCGATCTGCACCGCCACGCTGACCGTCAGCCAGAGAGGCCCCAGGGCGGAACGCCGGTAGCGCTGACGAACATCCTGCCAGCTCAGGTGGAGGATCAACCGCCAATGCCGGCTCGCATCGATGAGATCATGCCAGGCCAGCCAGTAGTTGCTCCGGCGGGTGGCAAGCAGGACTGCGTCAGACAATTGCGCCTCGTGTCGTAGGACGGGGCGCTCCCATAACATGCGACCGGAGCCACGGCAATCCGTACCGCCCGCGTCAAAGTGGCTTGACCGCACCCGCGAAAAGAGCCCATCAACGGCCATGTACACCCTGGCGCATCTATCCGATATCCATCTGGGGGATCTGGGTTTGCCGCGGATTGACCACCTGGTCGGGAAGCGCGTCCTGGGCTTCCTTTCCTGGCATTTGCGGCGCAAGGCGGTGCATCAGGGCGCGGTCCTGGCCGCCTTGGTGGCCGATCTGCATCAGAGCCGCCCCGATCACACGGCCGTGACCGGCGATTTGGTCAATATTTCCCTGCCGGAGGAGTTCAGGCGCGCCGCCGCCTGGCTCGCGTCCCTGGGCCCGCCGGCCGATGTCAGTGTCATTCCCGGCAATCACGACGCCTATGTGCCGATCGCCTGGGACCGGTCCCTGGCCCTCTGGGATTCCTACATGACCGGCGACTCCGACCAGGATGCGCCCGACCCGAGCGAGCACTTTCCCTATCTGAGGCGGCGCGGGCCACTCGCCCTCATCGGGCTGTCGACCGCGGCGCCCATGCCGGCCCATATGGCGGCCGGGCGCCTGGGCGCAGCACAGCTCGCGCGCTTCGACGCCCTGCTGGCCGAGACGGGGGCGGAAGGGCTCTGCCGAGTCGTGCTGATCCACCATCCGCCCGTCTCCTCCCCTCGCTATCGCCATAAGCAGCTGCTGGACGGCGAGGCCTTCTGCCTGGCCCTCACCCGGCACGGCGCCGAGCTGGTCCTGCATGGCCATACCCATATGTCCGCCCTCTCCCATCTCCCGACGCCCAAGGGCAGCGTGCCGGTCGTGGGCGTCCCCTCCGCCTCGGCGCGGCACAGCCGCAGCCGGGACCATTCCCGCTATCACCTCTACCGGATCACGCGCGAGGGCGAGGGCTGGCGCATCGAGGTCGAGGTCCGCGGCGTCGCCCCGGCCCTGGACCGCTTCCTGCCCGAGAAAGGCTTCAGCCTTGCCGTGCCGGCTTAGGGTGGGGGCCCCTCCCCCGCCGGGGATCACGTGCTATATTGTCGGGACATGCTGCCCGGCATCCTCGCCTGCCTGCCGCCGCATCTGCATCCCGTCAGCGCGCAGATCCTCGCCCTGTTTCTGAGCGGCGACCTGCCGGTCGAGGAATTCCGGCGCATGTTCTCCCTGCCGAATTCGGATTACCTGCCGGTCACCGACTGTATCTTGAAGGCCTTGCACATCGTCATCCCATCGTTGGAGCTTTGACCTTCGCGTTCACGCCGCCAGATCCACCGTCAGCCCGTCATAGGCGGGCTCGACGTCCGGGGGGCAGCGCCGGGCGATCACGTCGTAGTCCACCGAGTGGTTCATATGGGTCAGCAAGGTGCGCTTGGGCTTGAGGCGCCGGACCCATTCCATGGTCAGATCGAAATGGGCATGGGTCGGGTGGGGCTCGAAGCGCAGGCAATCCACGATCCAGAGATCGAGACCTTCGAGTATCGCGAAGGCGGTCTCGTCCAGCCCGACCACATCGGTCGAATAGGCCATGGGTCCCAGGCGATAACCCGTGCTGAAGCTGCCCATGCCGTGCTGCTGGCGGAAGGGCGTGACGGGGAGACTGCCGACGGCGAAAGGCCCGCTCACTGTCCGGGCGGCGAGAAAGGGCCGGTAGAGAAGGCCCGAGCCCTTCTCGTTCTGGCGAAAGATGTAGTCGAAGCGCTGCGCCAGCACGGCCATGGTCTCCGGCGGCGCCCAGGCCTCGATGGGCTCGGCGTCGCGGCCCGTATTGAGAAACCTCAGATCGTCGATGCCGTGGGTGTGGTCGGCATGGTCATGGGTGAAGAGCACCGCGTCGAGCCGCTTGATATCGGCATCGAGCAGCTGGGCGCGCAGATCCGGCGAGGTATCGATCAGCACGCTGGCGCCCGGCTGTTCGACATGGACCGAGACGCGCCGGCGCCGGTTGCGCGGATTTTCCGGGTTGCAATCACCCCAGATATTGCCCACCAGCGGCACGCCGCCCGAGCCGCCGCAGCCCAGCACCGTCACTTTCATTGTTCCGCCGGCCTCGGCGTCGTCTTGGCGAAGAGCCGATGGAAATTCGCCGTGGTCTGGCGGGCGAGTTCCGCCGGCTCGGCCCCGCGGAGTTCCGCCACCAGGGTTGCGGTATGGACGACGAAGGCCGGCTCGTTGCGCTTGCCGCGAAAGGGCATCGGCGCCAGATAGGGCGAATCCGTCTCCACCAGCAGGCGATCGGCCGGAACCTGCTTGGCGATGTCGCGCAGGCTCTCGGCCTTGCGGAAGGTCACGATACCTGACAGGGAGATGTAAAAGCCCAGCGCGAGCGCGCGCTCCGCCAGGAATTCGGTCGAGCTGAAGCAGTGGATCACCCCGCTGAGCCCGCCCTTGGCGGCCCCCTCTTCCAGCAAGGCGACGGTATCCTCATCGGCATCGCGGCTATGGACGATGAGCGGCAGGCCCGAGAGCCGCGCCGCCTCGATATGCCGGCGGAAGACTTCCTTCTGACGCTCGCGCGGACTGTGCTTATAGAAATAGTCGAGCCCGGCCTCGCCGATGCCCACCACCTTGGGATGGCGCGCGAGCTCGACCAGCT
>DATHQQ010000794.1:0-3462 GCA_035482595.1 Verrucomicrobiia bacterium | reverse complement strand
AGGCGCGACTTCAGCTTGGGGTCGTGGAGATAGCTGTCCGGATCGTAGCGCCACGGATCGATGAAGGAGACGATCTCCAGCCCCGCGCCGGCCGCCAGCCCGGCGATCTCGGGCACGGTGAAAGCGCGGTCGCGGGAATGGAGCATCAGATCGTAGAGCTCCGGATCGCCGCCGCGCTTGTAATCGACGATGGAGGGATTGCGGCGCAGCCAATTGGTCACCGGCAGTTCGCCCAGCAGCCGGCGGGCCAGGCCCAGGCGCTCGTTCGCGGGATCGCCGGCGCCGCCCAGCATCTTCAGCATCGCCTGAGCATGATAGACGCCGATGCGTCCCAGCGTGCCGTAGAGCATCAGCCCGATGCCGCCGGCGGGATCCAGGACGGATTTGAGCGCGGCGAGGCCCGCGGCGGGGTCCTCCAGATGATGCAGCACCCCGCAGCAGTCGATGTAGTCGAAGGGCCCCAGCCCCAGGCTCGGCAGATCGAGCAGCGAGCCGGTGTGGAAGCTGATGCTCCCGAGGCCGCGGACCTCGGCCCTCGCCTCGGCTATGCGGCGGGAAGCGGCGGAGAGATCGATGTAATGGATGTCGGCCGCCAGGTTCGCGTCGGCGAGATGCTGAGCCAGCATGATGAGCGCGTCGCCCGTACCTCCGCCCGCGACGAGGACGCGCAGGGGACCGCGCGCGCGCCTTTCGCCGGCGATGAGCCGGCCACCGAAGACGTAGTGATCGACCTCCTTCAGATGGCTCGGCGAGCCTTCGATCAGGCGGGTCTTGTCATCCTGCGGCAGGCGCTGAGGATAGGGATAGGCCTCGTATTGCGCCGAGATGCGATCCGTCATGCAACGCCTATCGCCGCTTTCGCCGCCCCCGTGCCTTCAGGCTCGTTCCGCATGGTGAGGACGACCTTGCCCGTCGCCTTGCGCTCGACGAGCTGGGCGAGGCCCTGCTTGGCCTCGGCCAGATCGAGGCGCGCCGAGACCAGAGGCTTCAGCTTGCCCTCGCGCCACCAGCCGAACATCTGCTCGAAGGCGGCGGGGAGGAGGTCGGCGCAATGCTGCCGATAGGAGCCCCAATAGAGCCCATGCACGGCGAGGTTCTTCACCAGCAGGATATTGGCGGGGATCTGCTGCACCTTGCCGGAGGCGAAGCCGACCACGACGAGGCGCGCCGACCAGTTGACACAGCGCAGCGCCGCATCGAAGCTTTCGCCGCCGACCGGATCGTAGACGACATCGGCGCCGGCGCCGTCGGCGATCTCGCGCACCCGCCCGCGGATGTTCTCGGTGCGGTAGTCGATCACATAATCGGCGCCGTGGGCCTTGGCGATCTCGAGCTTCTCGGCGCCGCCGGCGCAAGCGATGACCCGGGCGCCGATGGCCTTGCCGATCTGGACCGCCGTCAGGCCGACGCCGCCCGCCGCCCCCAGCACCAGCAGCAGCTCGCCGGGCTTGAGCGCGGCGCGCCAGACCAGGGCGCCATGGGAGGTGCCATAGGCGATGGCAAAGCCGGCGGCCTCGGCAAAGCCCATGCCCTCGGGAATGCGGAAGACGTCGCTCTCCTTGGCCACCACCTTCTCGGCGAAGCCGCCATGGTCGAGCATGGCCAGCACCCGGTCGCCGGGCTTCACCCGCTGGACGCCCGCGCCCACGGCGCTGACCCGGCCCGCGACCTCAAGGCCGGGGGTGAAGGGGGGCATGGGGCGTTCCTGATACTTGCCGGTGATCATCAGGATATCGGCGAAATTGACGCCGGCCGCGGCGACCTCCACGGCAACCTTGCCGGGGCCGGGCGGCGGCGGGGGCGGGACCTCCGCGAGGGTGATATTGCCCAGTTCCCCCCAGGCGTTGCATTGCACTGCGCGCATCGCGGCCGTTTCCCCCGTCTTCCGCTCTCTTCACTAACCCAATTGCGCCCGGAACGCTGCGCCTTTAAAGGGCGCCGCCACAGTGGCGCCCATCAGAATGCCGCCCCATTAGAAGGCCACATCGGGAGCCGGCCGGATCCGGCCGACCTCCAGCCCCGCCCGGTTCATCACCGGCGGCGTCAGCCGATCGGCCAGCATCCGCTTCTCCTCGCTGGTGAGCACGCCCAGCTCCTCCAGAATCCGCCCGACCGCGACCTGGGCCGCGCGCGAGGTGCCGTCCTCGGCCTTGACGCAGACGCCGAGGCCGAGCCCCGGCAGGATCGCCACATAAACTCCTTCCGCCCCGGATTTGAGCGCCAGCTTGCCGGCGCAGCGGTCCATCAGCACGCTGACGAACTCCTCCCGCCCGCCGACCATATAGGGCTCCGCCATCATCGCCGCGACCACCCGGGCCGCCGCCTCGGCCCGGGCCGGCGGCAGCTCGACCGGATCGGCCAGCCGCGCCATGGCCATGGCCGTATTGCCCAGCGGAATGGCGATGGTGGGGATGCCGCAGCCGTCGACCCCGCGCGGCGCCTCGGAGAGATCGAGCCCGGCCATCTGCTCCAATATCCCCAGCAGGCGCTGCTGAATGGGATGCTCGTAGCGGATGTAGCCCTTGGTCGCCAGCCCCAGATGCACGGCGGTGGTGAGAAAGCCGGTATGCTTGCCGGAGCAATTGTTGTAGGCGGCATCCGGCTGCTGCCCCGCGCGGACCAGGGCGCGCATCGACGGCTCGTCATAGGGCAGATGGGCGCCGCATTCGAGATCGGCGGCGGAGAGCCCGATGCGAGCGAGCCAGGCCCGCACCGTTTCGACATGGCGCGGCTCGCCGCTGTGGGAGGCGCAGGCCAGCGCGATCTCGGCATCGCCCAGGTCGAATTCATGGGCGGCCCCGGTCTCGACCAGGGCCAGGGCCAGCAAAGGCTTGATGGCCGAGCGGCCGTAGATCGGCTGCTCGATATCCCCCCAGCTCCTGACCACCCCGCCGTCCGGCCCCGCCACCGCGGCGATGCAGCGGTGCCGGCTCTCGACCAGCGTGCCGCGGGTGACGTCGACGATGAGAGGCGAATTCGGCATGGCAGAAGGTTCAGACAACCAGAAAGATGCGGCTCGGCTCGGCGCAGCGCGGCGCCGATCGGCCAAGCACCTTGCCGCGAGCGACAGCGCCATGCAAGCTTCGCGGCATGCGCGGCTATTTCGGCATCGGCGTGGAAGGGGTGAGCAAGCCGATGAATCTCGGCAGCCTGCTGCGCAGCGCGCACGCCTTCGGCGCCAGCTTCGCCTTCACCATCGGCGCCGCCTTCGACGCCAAGGCCGCGGCGGGCGCCGATACCTCGGCCGCGGTGGCGAGCCTGCCCTTCCACGCCTACCCCGATCTTGCCGCCTTCACCCCGCCCCATGGCTGCCGGCTGGTGGGCATCGAGCTGATGGAGGAGGCGGTCGAGCTCCCCAGCTTCACCCACCCGCCCCAGGCCGCCTATGTTCTGGGGGCGGAGCGGGCGAGCCTCACGCCCGCCTTGGTCGAGCAATGCGATTTCGTGGTCAAGATCCCGACC
>DATHQQ010000793.1:0-7960 GCA_035482595.1 Verrucomicrobiia bacterium | reverse complement strand
GAGGAGGGCGGCGACGAGGCCATACCGGCGTCGATCCAGAGCCTGGTGTTGGCGCGGCTGGACCGGCTGGAGCCGCTCGATCGGCAGGCATTCCAGGCGGCGTCGGTCATCGGCCAGCGCTTCGAACTGACTCTGCTCCGCCAATTGATCGGCTCGCCCCACTATGCCTGCGAGGGCCTCGTTCGCAACGCCCTGATCCTGCCCGAAGGCGACGGTTTTCTCTTCGCCCACGCTCTCATCCAGGAAGGCGCTTATCTGTCGCTGCTGCGCGCCCGCCGTCGCGAGTTGCATCGGGACGCCGCCGACTGGTTCGCCGAGCGGGACCTGGTCCTGCGCGCACAGCATCTCGATCGCGCCGAGGACGATCGCGCGCCCAGCGCGTACTTGGCGGCGGCGACGGCGCAGCGCTCGGCCTATCACGCCGAGGCCGCGCTTCGCCTGGCGTCGCGCGGCACCGCCATTGCCCGCGGCGACGTAGAGCGACACGCGCTCATTTGCCTCACAGGCGAGCTGCAGCGCGACCTCGGCGACATCGCTGCGTCGATTGCGACCTACCGAGATGCGGTCGCCGGGGCGCCGGACGAGACCGCACTCTGCCGTGCTCAGCTTGGCCTGGCCGAAGGGCTGCGCGTTTCCGAAGGACTCGCCGAGGCGCTGGCGCTGCTCGAGGCCGCCGAGAATCTGGCCGGACGCCACGAGCTCATGCTCGAGTTGGCGCGTCTCCATCATCTCCGCGGCAACATCCTCTTTCCGTTGGGCAAGATCGAAGGTTGCCGCCTCGAGCACGAGCGCGGCCTCGGCTTTGCGCGTCGATCCGGCTCGGCCGAAGCGGAAGCACGCTCGCTCGGTGGACTGGCCGACGCAGCCTACGCCCAGGGCCGCATGGGCACAGCGTTCCAGCATTTCAACGGCTGCGTCGAGCTCAGCCGGAAGCACGGCTTCGGGCGCATCGAAGTGGCCAACCGCTCTATGGTGGGCTTCAGTCGGATCTATCTCAACGAGCCCCGGCAGGCGCGCGAAGACGGTAAAGCGGCGACCCGGACCGCGGCGCTGGTCGGTCAGCTGCGGGCCGAGATGCTGGGCGAGACGATCGGCGTCTTCGCGTGCTACGAGCTGGGCGCCTATGCGCCGATGCAGGTCCATCTCGAGCGCGAGATGCGGCTCATCCGGCAGCTGGGCGCGCGACGATTCGAGGCGCAGAACCTCGAGATGCAGGGACGGCTCCTGCTCGATACAGACCGTCGCGCCGATGCGGATGCAGCGCTGCGCGAGGCGCTGGCTATCTGCCGCGAGGTGGGCACTCAGTTCAGCGGGCCCAAGGCCCTGGCTGCGCTGAGCCGCGTGGTGCGCGAGCAGGCCGAGCGAGACCATCTTCTCGCCGAGGGCGAGCAGCTGCTACGCCAAGGATCCGTTGGTCACAACCATCTTTGGTTCTACCGCGACGCCATAGAGGCCATGCTGGTAGCCGGCGATGCGGTCGGCGCGCTGCGCTATGCGGCGGCGCTCGAGACCTACACGGCCTCCGAACCCTTGCCTTGGGCGGACCTCTTTGTGGCGCGGGGCCGGGCGTTGGCGGGTGGGCTGCAGGGCCGCGATCCGACCACGACGAGGCGTGAGCTGTCGAATGTCCGCTCCACACTTCTCGATACTGGGCTTACCGCCTTCCTGCCTGCCATCGAGAAAGCGCTTACCGCGTAGCCACTTTGCGGCTATCACTATGCCCTCCCCCGCAAGCGGGGAGGGGAAGTTGCAGCGAAATTCCATGACCGGTCCCAGCTCGCAGAAGCGTCTCGCCGTCGATATCGGCGGCACATTCACCGATATCGTCATCGAGGCGGGGGCGAAGCGCTGGACGCGTAAGCTGCTGACCACGCCCCAGGCGCCGGAGCAGGCGGTGATCGCCGGCACCCTCGAGCTGCTGGCCGAGATCGGCATCGCTGCCGGAGAGATCGACCTCTTCCTCCATGGCACGACGCTCGCGACCAACGCCATCATCGAGCGCAAGGGCGCCGTCACCGCCCTTATCGCCACCGAGGGCTTCCGCGACATCCTCGATATCGCCGATGAGGGGCGCTACGACCAGTACGACATCTTCATCGACAAGCCGAAGGCCCTGGTGCCGCGCTTCCGGCGCTTCACGGTGCCGGAGCGCATCGATGCCGCGGGCAAGGTGCTGAAGCCGCTGGAGGAGGCGGCGGTGCTGGCGCTGCTGCCGGAGTTCGACCGGCTCGCCGTTTCGAGCGTCGCCGTCGCCTTCCTCCACAGCTATGCCGATGCCCGCCATGAGCGCCGCGTCCGCGAGATGCTGGCCCAGGCGCGGCCCGGCCTCGCCGTCACTCTGTCGAGCGAAGTCTGCCCCGAGGTGCGCGAATATGAGCGGACCTCGACGGCGGTAGCCAATGCCTATGTCCAGCCGATGATGGCGGGATATCTCGGCCGGCTGGGGGAGGCGCTGGAGACCCAGGGCTTCCGCTGCCCGGTCTATCTCATGACCTCGGGCGGCGGGCTCACCACCTTGGAGACCGCGCGGCGCTTTCCCATCCGGCTGGTCGAGAGCGGGCCCGCGGGCGGGGCCATCCTCGCCAGCTTCGTGGCGGCGGAATGCGCGGAGAACAAGGTGCTCTCCTTCGACATGGGCGGCACAACGGCCAAGATCTGCCTGATCGAGAATCTGAAGCCCCAGGCCTCGCGCAGCTTCGAGGTCGACCGTGCCGCGCGATTCCTGAAAGGAAGCGGCCTGCCCCTGCGCATCCCCGTGATCGAGATGGTGGAGATCGGCGCCGGCGGCGGTTCCCTCGCCCATGTCGATGCCATGGGCCGCATCACCGTCGGGCCCGAGAGCGCCGGCGCCGAGCCGGGGCCGGCCTGCTACGGCCGCGGCGGCAGCCATCCGACGGTGACGGATGCGGATCTCATGCTCGGCCGCATCGATCCGGCACGCTTCGCGGCGGGGCGGCTGCCGCTCGACGGCACCAAGGCCGCGGCGGCGCTGACGGCCGACATCGGCGCACCGCTCTCGCTCACGGCCATGCTCGCGGGCTATGGCGTGGCCGAGATCGTCGACGAGAACATGGCCAATGCGGCGCGCGTCCATTCGGTGGAGCGGGGCAAGGTCATCGCCGAGCACAGCCTGATCGCCTTTGGCGGCGCAGCACCGCTCCATGCCGCACGGCTGGCGGAGAAGCTCGCCATCGCCCGGGTCATCGTGCCGCCCAATGCCGGGGTGGGCTCGGCCGTGGGTTTCCTGCGCGCACCCATCGCCTTCGAGGTGGTGCGCAGCCGCTATATGCGCCTTTCGGCCTTCGAGCCAGCCATGGCCAATGCGATCATCGCCGAGATGCGGGAGGAGGCGCTCGACGTGGTACGCGCCGGCGCCGGCAACCGGGCGCTGATCGAGCCGCGCTCGGCCTTCATGCGCTATGTCGGCCAGGGCCACGAGATCGTGGTGCCGCTGCCGGTGCGCGATCTGACGCCCGAGGACGCCGCCCTCCTGCGCGAGACCTTCGAGGGCGAATATCGCGCCCTCTTCTCGCGCATCATTCCCCATGGCGAGGTGGAGATCCTGACCTGGTCGCTCACCGTGAGCACGGCGCCGGAGGGCGCGCAGGCCGCGGCGGGCGCCGCCGCCTCGCTGTTCCCCGCACCCGAGGCCGGCCGGCGGCGGGTGTTCGATCCCGACACCGGCGGCTCGATGGAGGTGCCGGTCTATTGGCGCCCCGATCTCGGCCCTGGCGCTCAGGTGAAGGGCCCCGCCCTCATCGCCGAGGACGAGACCACCACCTTCGTCACCGCCGCCTTCGACGCCGTCATCAATGCGCAAGGCTGCATCGTCCTGGATCGCCGCGCGGCATTGGAGGATAGTTAGCGAAATGGAGACGTCATCATGACCGACGCACCCAGCGGCCTCTCCGCCATCCGCCGCCAGATCATGTGGAACCGGCTCCTCGCCGTGGTCGAGGAGCAGGCCCAGACCTTGCTGCGCACGGCCTTCAGCCCCATCGTGCGCGAGTCAGGCGATCTTTCGGCGGGGGTCTTCGATCTCCAGGGAAATATGCTGGCCCAGGCCGTGACCGGCACGCCGGGCCATGTGAATTCCATGGCGGAGTCGGTGCGCCATTTCATCGAGGCCTTTCCGACGCAATCCATGGCCGAGGGCGACGTCTATTGCACCAACAATCCCTGGAAGGGGACCGGGCATCTGAACGACCTCGTCGTCACCACGCCGGCCTTCCATCACGGCCGGCTCATCGGGCTCTTCTCCTGCACCAGCCATATCGTCGATCTCGGCGGCATCGGCTTCGGCCCCGACGGCACCGATGTCTTCATGGAGGGGCTTTCGCTGCCCTTCCTGAAGCTGGTGGATCGCGGCAGGGTGAACGAGACCTTGATGGCGATCGTCAAGGCCAATACGCGCCTGCCGGTGGAGACCGAGGGGGACATCTATTCCCTGATCAACTGCAACGAGATCGGCGCCCGGCGGCTCGGCGAGATGATGACGGAGTTCGGGCTCGCCACCTTGGAGGATCTCTCCGGCCATATCCTCGAGAGCTCGCGCGCGGCGGTGCTGGCCGAGATCGCCAAGCTGCCGCGCGGCAGCTGGCGCTACGAGATGACCATCGACGGCTATGATGAGCCGCTCGTCCTCGCCGCCACCACGACGATCGCCGAGGACAAGGTCCAGGTCGATTTCACCGGCACCTCGCCGGCGGCGCGCTTCGGCATCAACAGCCCGCTCGCCTATACCACCGCTTATTCGGTCTTCGGCCTCGCCTGCGCCATCGCGCCTCGGGTGCCCAACAATGCCGGCTCGCTCTCGCCCTATCATGTCGGGGCGCCGGCCCATACCATCGTCAATGCGCTGGCGCCAGCACCGGTGGCCTCGCGACATCTGATCGGCCAGATGCTGCCCGATGTCGTCTTCGGCTGCCTGCGCCAGGCAATCCCGGATCGCGTGCCCGCCGAAGGCGCCTCCTGCATCTATCTCATGACCTTCCGCTCCCGCGATGCCGATGCCGAGAGCCGCTTCGCCATCTCCGTCGTCACCAATGGCGGCACCGGTGCCCGTCCGGGCAAGGACGGTCTCTCGGCGACGGCCTATCCCAGCGGCGTCAAGGGAACGCCGGTGGAGATCGTCGAGACCACCACGCCGCTGCTTTTCTGGCGCAAGGAATTCCGTGCCGATTCCGGCGGTGCGGGCGTCCATCGCGGCGGCCATGGGCTGGAGCTCGAGATCGAGAACCGCTCGGCCGGTTCCGTCGAGATCCTCGCCGCCTTCGATCGGATGAAATATCCGCCCCGCGGGCGCGACGGCGGCCAGGCGGGCAAGGCCGCCTATCTCGGGCTGAAGTCGACCGGCCAGCGCCTCGAGGGCAAGGGACTGCAGGAGATTCCGCCGGGCGAGCGCCTGCTGCTGCACACCGCGGGCGGCGGGGGCATCGGCGACGCGCGCAAGCGCGACGCGAGCGCAACCGCAGCCGATCTGGAGAACGCGCTCATCTCACCGGGCGCCGCGCGGGGCGAATACGGGGTGGCCGCGGAGTAGGGCTCGCTACAACCATCGTCATTCCCGCGAAAGCGGAAATCCAGGGCCACAGGCGAGGTCTGACCATATCGCCCTACTTCTTTCTTTCGTCATTCCCGCGAAAGCGGGAATCCAGGGCAAGCGACGTGCTGCTGCCAATTAGCGCTGGAGCTCCTCGTAAAGATCCCGCCACTGCGGGTTAGCGCGCTCGATCAGTTCGACCTTCCACGCCCTCTGCCATTTCTTGATCTGCTTCTCGCGCAGGATCGCATCCCGCTTTCGCGGGAATGACGGGGGATGGGGAGGTGCGTAGGCTTGATAGTTAGGGGGCTGGGGAAGGCCGTTTTTGCGACCCCGCCCACCACCTTGCCTCTCGGGCCCCCGGGCGATAGGGTAGCCGCACTCCCGAACCCCCTGACGGACCCCAAGAGCACCGCCTTGCGATATCTGAGCACCCGCGGCGCCGCCTCGGCGCTTGGCTTCGACGACGTGTTGCTGACCGGCCTGGCCCGGGACGGCGGGCTGTTTCTGCCTGAAACCTGGCCGAGCCTGGATCTCAACTCATTGATCGGACTGGATTATCCGACCCTGGCGGCGCGGGTCATGCAGCCCTTCCTGGGCGGGCGGATCAAGGAGGCGGATTTCGCCCGGCTGGTCGGGGAGGCCTATGGGGATTTCGGCCATAAGGCGGTGGCCCCCTTGCGCCAGATCGATGCCCGGACCTGGCTCCTGGAGCTGTTCCACGGGCCGACCCTGGCCTTCAAGGATGTGGCCCTCCAGCTCCTGGGCCGGCTGTACGATCATTTGCTGGCGGAGCGGGCCCAGCGGGTGACCATCGTGGGGGCGACCTCCGGCGATACGGGCTCGGCCGCTATCGAAGCCTGCCGGGACCGCGACCGGATCGATATCTTCATCCTCCATCCGGAGGGCCGGACCTCGGAGGTCCAGCGCCGCCAGATGACCACGGTGCTGGCCCCCAATGTGCGCAATATCGCGATCCAGGGCTCCTTCGACGATTGCCAGGACCTCGTGAAGGCCATGTTCGCCGACGGGCCTTTCCGGGACGAGATGCGGCTGGGGGCGGTCAATTCCATCAACTGGGGCCGGATCATGGCCCAGATCGTCTATTACGTGGCCGCAGCCCTCGCTTTGGGGGCGCCCGAGCGCCGGGTCGCCTTTGCCGTGCCGACGGGGAATTTCGGCAATATCTATGCCGCCTATGCCGCCCGGGCCATGGGCCTGCCCATCGAGAAGCTGATCGTCGGCTCCAACAGCAACGATATCCTGACCCGCTTCATCGCCGGGGGTGCCATGGAAATCGGCCAGGTGCATCCCACATTGAGCCCCAGCATGGACATACAGGTATCGAGCAATGCGGAACGGCTGCTTTTCGATCTTTACGGGCGGGATGGGGCAAGGCTGGCCGACGCGATGACGGAGCTCCGAAAGACCGGACGCCTGGCCCTCGATCCGGCCCAGCACGCCCAACTCAAGGCCCTCTTCGCCGGCCATAGGCTGGACGATGGGGAGACGCTGGCCACCATGGCGGCTCTCTATCGCGAGACCGGGGAACTGATCGACCCTCATAGCGCCATCGGCGTGGCGGCGGCCCGCGCCGTGCCCCTCGACCCCGATATCGCCGTGATCGCGCTGGGCACCGCCCATCCCGCGAAATTCCCCGATGCGGTGGAGAAGGCGACGGGCATCCGCCCGGCCTTGCCGCGCGCCCTGGCCGACCTCTATGAGCGGCCGGAACGCTTCACGGTCCTGCCCAAGGATCTCGCCGTGGTCCAAGCCCATATCCGCCATGAAATAGCAAAAGGAGAGGCGGCATGATCCGCGTCACCCGCCTAGCCAACGGATTCACCATCGCCAGCGACCGGATGGAATCCGTCGAGACCGTCTCCCTCGGAGTCTGGGCCGATGTCGGCACCCGCAACGAGCCGGCGGAGATCAACGGCGTCTCCCATCTGCTGGAGCATATGGCCTTCAAGGGTACCGAGCGCCGATCGGCCCGGGCCATCGCCGAGGAGATCGAGGCGGTGGGCGGCCATCTCAACGCCTATACCGCCCGCGAGCAGACGGCCTATTACGCCAAGATCCTGTCGGCAGATCTGCCGCTCGCCGTCGACATCATCGGCGATATATTGCAGCACTCGACCTTCGATGCCGAAGAGCTGGCGCGCGAGCGCGCCGTGGTGCTGCAGGAGATCGGCCAGGCCGAGGACACGCCCGACGACATCGTCTTCGATCATTTCCAGTCGGCGGCCTTTCCCGACCAGCCCATGGGCCGACCGGTGCTGGGCAAGGCCGAGATCGTCGGCAGCCTCTCGGGCGAGACCATCCGCGGCTATATGCATCGCCATTATGCCCCGGGCCGCCTCGTCTTCGCGGCCGCCGGCCAGGTCGATCACGAGAAGCTGGTCGAGCTCGCGAGCA
>DATHQQ010000792.1:0-13685 GCA_035482595.1 Verrucomicrobiia bacterium | reverse complement strand
TGCGAACGCGAGCAGCGCTTTCTGCTGCGCGCCATCGCGGAGGACATCGATTTGGGCGATCACATGGATGATGCGGTGAAGAGCCTGCGGATCGTCATCGCGGCGGACGAATCGGTGCGCAGCGGGAAGGTCGTGGAGCTTGCCTGAGCGAGCTTCCGCTCGTCGAATTATTTCCTTTCGTCATTCCGGCGAAGGCCGGAATCCAGGGGCAACATGATCAGCACTTTGCCGCACGCCCCTGGACCCCGGCTTTCGCCGGGGTGACGGAAGAGGTTGAATCATCCCGCCCTTCCCGTGATCGACCGATGACAACCTTTGCGAGTGTGAGCAACTCTTTTTGCTACGCGCCATTAAGGAAGATCGGGATCTCGGTCATCGAGGAGGATTGGATGCGCGTCTTTCAGCAATATATCAGTCGGCTGCTCCCGGTCGTCGTGGTCGGGGTCCTGAGCGCCTGTTCGCCCTCCTCCCATGCAGATCAACCGGCGACGCCTGATGCTGCCACCGGCGATTGCGCACAGGGGTTCGTCGTGGTCACGCCCGAGGCGCCTGGCTGCGGCTTTACGCTGACATCGGCCGGCAGGCTGCAGCAGGACGGGCGGACGGTCGCGGACCCGCTCGTGATTTCCTACCGGCAAGACGCCAGTGGGAATACCCCGGTCGTGGCGGGGCAGGTGGTGCTGTTTCCGCCTTCGCCTTCCGGCCGCTACCGCATTCTGCAGGCCTGCGAGGGCGCGGCGTCGGACGCGCTGTGCTGGAAGGTCTTCGTTTTCGATCGCGAGTCCGGCGAGCTGAGGGAGGCCGTGGCCGGCAAATACGGGCCGGACCGCTGGGTCAGCTGGAGCCCGGACGAGCAGCATGCGGCGCTCGTCAGCCGCAATGAAGGGGCTTCCTGGGTTCACGCGGTCGAGGCCGCAAGCGGCCAGTCGGTTGCTTTTCCCGACAGCGCATCGAATGAGAATTGGCAGATCCAGCCGGAGACGCTGGCCTGGACGGGTCCCCGCAGCTTCACGGTGATGGTCGTGCGCTGCACGGGTTGTGCCGCGGCGCGGGAAACGATCCAGTACTAGCTCTGCTCCTCTCCACCGCACTGCCGTCATTCCGGCGAAAGCCGGAATCCAGGGGCCACATGACCAGCACTTTGGCGCACGCCCCTGGACCCCGGCTTTCGCCGGGGTGACGGAAGAGGGGGTTGAAGCATTCGGCTTTATTACCGTCGGCCGGGGGACGGAAGAGCGGGGTTGAATCAGCTCCCCTTCCCGTCGATCCAGGTCTCCTGCACCTGCAGCTCTGCGTCGAGCAGCACCATGCTGGCACGGTAGCCCGGTGCGATGCGGCCGAGCTCGCCGTCGAGGCGCAGGAATGCCGCGGGCACGCGGCCGGCCATGGCAAGGGCCTGCTCTAGCTTCACGCCGAGATGCGCCACCGTATTGCGCACCGCGGTCGCCATGTCGAGATCGGAGCCGGCCAGCGTGCCGGCCGCCCTTCCCTCCGCCGTCGTCAGCCGCCCGCCGGCGCGCATGATAAGCTGGCCCTGGAAGGTGAATTCCGTCAGATCCGTGCCGACCGTCGCCATGGCATCGGTCACCAGCATCATCCGCTCGGGCCCCTTGGCGGCGATGGCGACCTTGAGACTGGCGGCCGAGACATGGTGGAGATCGACGATCAATCCGCACCAGCTCGCCCGATCCTCGAGCGCCGCGCCCACCGGCCCGGGGTCGCGCCCGGCGAGCGGCGGCATGGCGTTGTAGAGATGGGTGAAGCCCGTCAGCCCCAGCGCCAGGGCTTGGCGGACCGTCTCGTAGTCCGATGCCGTATGGCCGGCAGCGACAATGACTCCGGCCTCCACGAGACGGCGGATGTCCGCGGGCGCGACCTTCTCCGGCGCCAGGGTTACGAGGGTTCGCCCGGCCACCAACGACGTCAGGATTGCCAGATCTTTCGGCTCCAAGGTCCGAATCATCGCCGCGGCATGGACGCCGCGGCGCTCGACATTGAGAAAGGGCCCCTCGATATGGATGCCCAGCAGCCCCGGCAGCCCCATGGCGAGACCTGCGTTCACGGCGGCCACCGCCTCTTCCGTCTTGGCGCGGGTGTCGGTGATCAAGGTCACCATGTATCCCGTCGTGCCGAAGCGACGATGGGCGGCGCCGATCGCGGCGATGCCATCGGGGGTCGTCACATCGTTGAACTGGACTCCGCCCCCGCCATTGACCTGGACGTCGATGAAGCCCGGGGCCAGCAGCCCCTCGAGATGCCGGCGGGGCAGCACGGTATCCACGGCATTGGCCGGCAGCACGGCCTGGATTCGCCCGCCTTCGACAACCACGGCATGACGGCTCAGCAGCTTCTCGCCGTCGAAGAGCCGTTCGGGAATGAGGACCTGGGGCATCAGCCTTCCCCGCCGATATTGAGCTCGACGACGAAGTCATAGGCATCGCCGCGATAATAGGAGCAGGTGAATTCCACCGCCTCGCCCCCGGCCAGGAAGGATCGCCGCTCGATATAGAGCGCCGCGGCACCCGGTTCGAGCTTCAGGAGGGCGGCCTGCTCCTCGCTCAGCAGCACCGCATGCAGGCGCTGCAGGGCGCGGCGCGGGCCGAAGCCGCGGCGGATCAGCACGGCATAGAGGGAGCTCTCGACCTCCTGCGGATCGGGCAGGAAGCGGCTCGGGACCACCGCATATTCGATCGCCATGGGGATGTCGTCGGCAAGGCGCAGGCGCTGGATGCGGCTCACCGTCTCGCCGGGGGAGAGCGACAGCGCCATGGCCTCCTTGGGCGAGACGGGGCCGAGGCCGCGATGGAGAAAGCGCGCCGAGGGCACCAGCCCGCGGGTGATCATGTCGTCGGTGAAGCTGGAGAGGCGCGAGAGCGGCTGCTCCACATGCATGCGCGCCGCCATGAAGGTGCCCGAGCCCCAGCGCTGCACCAGAAGCCCATCCTCCACCAGACCGGCGATGGCCTTGCGCACCGTCACCCGGGAGATGCCGAGCTCGCGGGCGAGATCGCGCTCGCTGGGCAGGGCCTCGTCGGCCTTCAGCGCCCCGCTCTGCATGGCCGAGCGGATCGCCTGCTGGAGCTGGAGATAGAGCGGCGTCGGCTTGGATTCATCCACCTCCGCCGCGCGCATGAGCTGGACGAGGGCGGTCATCGCTGTTCCCGGGCGCGGCGCGCCAAGAGGATCGCGCCATCGGCCGCATCGGCCAGCGGCGCCACCAGATGCCGGCGCAGGGCCGCGGGCAGAAAGGGGGTAATGGGCTCGGCGAGCCCGCCGATGAGGGCGACGGATGGCGCGCCGCTATCGACAAGCCGCGCGATCATGCGGGCGATATGGCCGGCGGCCTCCTCGATCAGCGCGCGGGCCAGCGGATCGCCCTTGGCCGCATGCTCGAAGACCAGCGGGGCGAAGCGGGCGAAATCGGTCTTGGTGGCGCCCATCGCCCAATTGACCATCTGCTCGGGATCGCGTCCGAAGCGGTCGAGGATCGCATCGGCGAGCGGGCTCGGCGGGGCCAAGCCCTCCAGGCTCCAGAGGGCGCGGCGAAGCAGCGCGCGGCCAATCGCATTGCCGCTTCCGTCGTCGGAAATGATATCGCCCCAGCCGCCCACATTGATCCGCCGGCCCTGGACCACCGCCAGGCCGCAGGAGCCGGTGCCTGCGATCAGGATCGCACCATCCTTGCCGCCGGACGCGCCCAGCCAGGCGGCATAGGCATCGCTGTCCGCCGCGACGGAAGCGAAGGGAAGAGGCTGGGCCAGGATCAGCCCGATCTCCTCGGGGCCGGTGGCACCGGCCAGGCCGAGCCCGGCATGGAGCCGGCCGAGGTCTTCGCCGAGACCGGCCGCGGCCGCGGCCTGCCGCGCCGCCGTCACCACCTCGCGCAGGGTCTGGGCCAGGCCGAGGCGGGTATTGGCGGGCCCCGCCGCCCCTTCGCCGAGCAACCGTCCAGCGGCATCGCGGATCCGTGCCCGAGAGCGGCTGGCACCCCCATCGACGCCGAGGAAGAGCTCCGGGGTCATCCCCGGGCGGCCCGTCCCACGCCGGCTGTCAAAGCTTTGCACATAAGTCCACTTTAAGACCAAATATCGAGGCTGAAAAGGCTTACGGCGAGACCTCCCCTCTCCGAGCCTGATATGGCCCGGCGGATTTCCCACAAGCCCCTGGTAGTGTTAGTGGATTATTCATCATTGCGACGCTGCGCAGTGTCCGCTTCCGGCACGGCCGCGTCCCGGGTTGACCGCTTCCCGGCATCGTGCCTATGATACCAATCTAATATCACTTGAGGTGAAACCCTCCCGATGAAGCGGACCGAGGGAATCAATCACCGCTATCGCGGGCTCGACATCTGGCCCGACGGGGATGTGCTTGAAGCGCTCTGGGAAGGCCAGCGTCGCGCTGTCGATTGCCTGCGCCCCTCTTTGCCCGCCATCGCCGCCGCCGCGCGCGCGACCGCCGAGCGCCTCGGCCGCCAGGGCCGCCTCATCTTCGCGGGCGCGGGCTCGGCCGGGCGGCTCGCGGGCATCGAGGCGATGGAGCTCGGCCCCACCTTCGGTTTTCCCGATTCGCGGATTGCCTTGTTGATGGCCGGCGGCGAGACGCTCGTGCCCGGCGGCCATGGCGGTGTCGAGGATGACGGCGCCGATGCCGAGCGGCGCATGGCGGCGCTGGCACCCGCCACCGGCGATGTCATCATCGCCGTCGCCGCCAGCGGCTCGACCGCTTTCACGCTGGCCGCGGCCCGGGCGGCGCGCCGGGGCGGCGCGCTCACCATCGGCATCGCCAATAATCCCGATACGCCTTTGCTCGAGGAGAGCGATCATCCGATCCTGCTGGACAGCGGGGCCGAGGTCATCAACGGCTCGACCCGCATGGGGGCCGGCACGGCGGAGAAGGCGGCGCTCAATCTGTTGACGACCCTGGCGATGATCCGCCTCGGCCATGTCTATGATGGGCTGATGGTCGGCCTTCGGGTCGAGAACGCCAAGCTGCGCGACCGGGCCATCGCCATGCTGGTGGAGATCACCGGCTGCCCGCCGGAAGCCGCGGCCGAGACCCTGTCGCGCTCGGCCGACAGCGTGAAGGCCGCCGCGCTCCGCTTGAAGGGTGCCCGGCCGGAAGAAGCGGACCGCCTGCTGGACAAGGCCGGCGGCAATCTGCGTATCGCCCTCGGATCGCTCGCCGCAGAACGCGGCGATCCGGGATCTCATGACCCCAAACAGGGAGTAGAGCCATGACCAAGAGCTCGAGACCGAATTTCGGCCGCTTGTTGCGGAGCCTGCTTGCAACATCGGCACTGGTGGTCGCCGCCCAGACGGCGAGCGTCCTACCGGCGAGTGCCGCCCAGACCCTCACCATCGAGAGCTGGCGCAATGACGATGCCGATATCTGGACCGGGACCATCATCCCGGCCTTCAACGCCAAATATCCGGACATCAAGGTCGAGTTCAAGCCGACGCCGCCGACGGAATACAACGCCGCCCTGAATGCGCGGCTGGCCGGCGGCACCGCCGGCGATCTCATCACCTGCCGGCCCTTCGACGCCTCCCTCGATCTCTACAAGAAGGGCAATCTCATCGCCGTGGACGACATCAAGGGGATCGAGAATTTCTCCCCCGTCGCCAAGAGCGCCTGGCAGACCGACGACGGCAAGACGACCTTCTGCATGCCCATGGCCTCGGTCATCCACGGCTTCATCTACAACAAGGAGATCTTCAAGGAGCTGGGGCTGACGCCGCCCAAGACCATGGCGGAGTTCCACCAGGTCATCGACAAGATCAAGGCCAACGGGAAATACACGCCCATCGACATGGGCACGGCCGATCAATGGGAGGCCGCCACCATGGGCTTCCAGAACATCGGCCCGAACTACTGGCATGGCGAGGACGGCCGCAAGGCGCTGATCGCCGGCACCGCCAAGTTCACCGATGCGCCCTATGTCGCCGATCTGACGGAGCTGGCGAGCTGGGGACCCTATATGGGCAATGGCTACAAGGCGCAGAAATATCCCGACAGCCAGAACCTCTTCGCCCTCGGCCGCGCCGCCATCTATCCGGCCGGCTCCTGGGACATCCCGGTCTTCCGCAAGCAGGCGGATTTCGAGTTCGACGCCTTTGCGCCGCCGCTACCCGACGGCGAGACGAAGTGCTACATCAGCGACCACACGGATATCGCCATGGGCATCAATCCGAAATCGCCCAATGTCGATGCGGCCAAGACCTTCCTCGCCTGGATCGCCTCGCCCGAGTTCGCCACCCTCTATTCCAACGCGCTGCCGGGCTTCTTCTCGCTCTCCAGCGCCAAGGTGGAGGTCAAGGATCCGGTGGCCAAGACCTTCCTCGGCTGGCGCGAGACCTGCGAGAGCACGATCCGCGATTCCTACCAGATCCTCTCTCGCGGCACGCCCAATCTGGAGAACGAGCTCTGGAACGTAAGCTCCCAGGTGATCAACGGCACCATGACGCCGGCGGACGGCGCCAAGAAGCTGGAAGACGGCCTGGCCAGCTGGTACCCGCCGCATAAGCAGTAGCAAGAGAGCCGCGAGCCTGTGAGTCTTGCCGAGCAATCGGCGCCACCGAGAAGCCGCCGGCCCTGGACCCATATCCTGGTGTTCCTGGCGCCGGCGGCCCTCATCTACACGCTTTTCTCCATCTATCCCCTGCTCGATACCATCCGCTACGCCCTCTACACGCAGGACGAGACCGGCGTGGCGCATTTCGCGGGGCTCAAGAACTTCATCGACCTGCTGACCCATCCGGTCTGGGCCGACCAGTTCCGCAACGCCCTGGTCAACAATCTGATCTTCTTCGCCATCCATGTGACGGTGCAGAACATCATCGGCATCGCGCTGGCCGCCATGCTGAGCCTGCCGCGGCTCTTCGGGCGCAATGTCTATCGCACCCTCATCTTCCTGCCGACCATGCTCTCGGTCGTCATCATCGGATTCATCTGGCAGCTCATCCTGAGCCCGCTCTGGGGCGTCTCCGAGGGGTTCCTGAAAACCATCGGCCTGCCCCAGCTCTTCGCCCCCTGGCTCGGCCAGGAGAGCACGGCGCTGATCACCGTCTCCCTCATCTCGGTCTGGCAGTTCGTCGGCATCCCCATGATGCTGATCTATGCCGCTTTGCTGAACATTCCGGAGGATCTGGTCGATGCCGCGACGGTGGACGGCGCCAATCATCTCCATGTCTTCTTCTATGTGAAGCTGCCGCTGATCCTGCCCACCATCGGCCTCGTCGCCATCCTCACCTTCGTCGCCAATTTCAATGCCTTCGATTTGATCTATGCGGTCAAGGGCGCGCTGGCCGGGCCGAACTTCTCGACCGACATCATGGGCACCTTCTTCTACCGCACCTTCTTCGGCTATCAGCTCCAGGTCGGCAATCCCACCATGGGGGCCGCCGTCGCCACCATGATGTTCGTGATCATCCTGATCGGGGTGATGCTCTATCTCTTCGGGGTTCAGCGCCGCATGCAGCGCTACGCCTTATGAGCCACGCGGGGGCCCTGATCGCGCGACCCCGGCTGGGGCGCATCGCCGTCCATGGCGCGCTGCTGTTCTATACGCTAGTGGCGATCGGTCCGATCCTGCTGATCCTGATCAACGCCTTCAAGAGCCGGCGGGGAATCTTCAACGAGCCTTTGGCCTTCCCCACAGCGAAGACCTTCTCCCTCATCGGCTTCGACAAGGTCCTGGCCAAATCGGACTTCGGCCTCTATTTCACCAACAGCATGACCGTCACCATCGGCAGCGTCGTGCTGGTGCTTGTCGCCGGTGCCATGGCCGCCTGGGCGCTCAGCGAATACAAATTCCGCGGCAATGCCCTGCTCGGGCTCTACATGGCCATCGGCGTCATGGTGCCGATCCGCCTGGGCAGCGTCAGCATCCTGCAGCTCATGGTGAATCTCGATCTGGTCAATACGCTCACGGCCCTGGTCCTTGTCTATACGGCCCAGGGCCTGCCGCTTGCCATCATTCTGCTGGCCGAGTTCATGCAGCAGATCCCGCGCGATTTGCGCGATGCCGCGCGCTGCGACGGCATCAACGAATACCGGATCTTCTGGAGCGTGATCCTGCCGCTGGTGCGTCCGGCCATCGCCACCGTCGCGGTCTTCACCATCGTGCCGATCTGGAACGACCTCTGGTTTCCTTTGATCCTGGCCCCGGGTAATGGCAAGCAGACCATCACCTTGGGGGTGCAGCAGTTCATCGGCCAATATGTCGTCGATTGGAATGCCGTGATCGCCTCGCTGTCGCTCGCGATCGCGCCGATCCTGGTGCTCTACATCCTGTTCTCGCGCCAGCTCGTGCGCGGGCTCACCGCCGGCGCGGTCAAATAGTCATGCCCGACGTCACGCTCCGCGGCATCTCCAAATCCTTCGGCAATGTCGAGATTCTCCACGACATCGATCTCGAGGTGAAGGACGGCGAGTTCTGCGTCTTCGTCGGCCCCTCGGGCTGCGGCAAGACCACGCTGCTGCGCATCATCGCCGGGCTGGAGACGATCGGCGCCGGCGAGCTTTCCATCGGCGGGCGGCGGGTCAATGAGCTGGCGCCCGCCGAGCGGCGCATCGCCATGGTCTTCCAGTCCTACGCCCTCTATCCGCATATGACGGTCTATCGCAACATCGCCTTCGGGCTGAAGTTCAGCGGCGGGCGCAAGGCGGAGGTCGATTCCAAGGTGCGCCGCACCGCCGAGATCCTGCATCTGACGCCGCTCCTCGGCCGCAAGCCGCGCGAGCTTTCCGGCGGCCAGCGCCAGCGGGTCGCCATCGGCCGGGCCATCGTGCGCGAGCCCAGCGTCTTCCTTTTCGACGAGCCGCTGTCCAATCTGGACGCGGCCCTCAGGGTCAATACCCGCATCGAGATCGCCAAGCTCCACCGCCAGCTCGCCGCCACCATGATCTATGTCACCCATGACCAGGTCGAGGCCATGACGCTCGCCACCAAGATCGTGGTGCTGAATCACGGCCGCGTCGAGCAGATCGGAGCACCTCTGGATCTCTATCACCGGCCGCGCAATCTCTTCGTCGCGGGCTTCATCGGCTCGCCGCGGATGAATCTGGTCAAGGGGAAGGTCGGCGGCGGAGACGGCGCGATCGCGCTCGCCGATGGCAGCCAGAGCCGGCTGTCGAATATCGAGCGCCCTCTGACGGTTGGCGAGGAGGTCACCATCGGTATCCGGCCCGAGCATATGTCGACGGGGTCTGCCGGGCTGGTCCCGCTCACGGGCACGGTCGATGTCGTGGAGCGGCTGGGAGAGGCGAGCTATGTCTATATGCATCTGGCGGACGGCACCAACGTCACCTTGCGCATTCCCGGCGACAGCGCCGTGGAGCCAGGGGCCCAGCTGACGGCCAGCGCCACCGCCGGGGCGGTGCATCTCTTCGGCGCCGATGGGCTCGCCATCGGCCATATCGCTGCCGCCCCCTGAGGCGGCGGCGCCGCTCACTTCTTCGACGGCTCAGCTCGCGCGTCAGCCGCGCCCGAGATCATGCAGCGCCGGATAGACCCTGCCGTCATAGCTGATGTAGATGATCGAGCCCCCGACGGTGATCTGGTGGAAGGGGTAGTAGGGCGAGCGCGACTCCCGGCAGGGCCGCCAGACCAGGGTCGGATAGAGGCAGAAGGCGCCTTCGCGGAGCGGAATCCGCCCGCGGCCATCCTCCAGATCGATGAGGTTGGCTCGGGCAGCCTGCAATGCCGCCTCGCGGTCGATGATCGGTGAATGCCTGGCGCCCGAGAGCGCATGGACGCCCTGGAAGGTGCCATGGAGGGCGTCGATACGGGCTACCGCAGTCGCCGTCTTTCCGCGGCGCAGGGTCACGAGATAATAGAAATCGTCCGGCCGGTCGAGGCGCTGGACGAGCTGCGCTTCGCTCGCCCGAGCCTTGCTCAGCGACTTGGCGAGCGCGCCTTCCGCGGCCAAGCCATGCTCCTCCAGCCCGCGCTCGGCGAGTTCGAGCGCTTTCTTCGCCGCTATGATCCGCTCGCCTTGCGCCAATCTGACCTGCCCCGCGAGCCGCAGCGTGCCTATGGGCGGACGCCTGGGATCACAGACGCTGATGAATTGCACATGCCCGACGCCATAGACATCGCAGCCGGTGTGATAGGTGCTCTGCCACTCCGAGTATGTCACATACTCATCCACCACGCCCCGGTTGCCGCCGCTGCCGCACGCGTCAGGATCGGAATGGGGTGGTGGGGGCGCCAAAGCAGGATTGTAGAAGCTTGGCGTGGGCGGCCAGGGATTGTTGATATAGAAGCCCTGGATGACATAGGTCGCGCCCGGCGCCGGCGCCACATCCGTGCGCACGCCGCGTACCGCCACCCAATGCCCGCATTGATAGACCATGGACCCCGTCGCCACACCGTAGATGTAGAGGGTGCGAACGATGTTCGCCGAACCCTCGGGCTCCGTATCGCCACGCTCGACGATGAAGAAGCTGTTGAAGATCGGCGGCGGCGGCATATAGGCGTTGAGGGTGTAGTTCAGCCCGTCGGGCGAGGTGTACCAGCCCGGGCCGGAATGGGCATGATTCGAGGCATAGAGCGTGTTCTGATCGAGCAGACCCGAACCGATGGAATCGAGAACCATCTGCGCCACGGCGGCGCCGCAATAGTAGTCCGTGTCCTGCTGGTGATAAGGCGTCGTCAGGTCTTTGGTCCAGCTCATGACGATCCTCCCTGGGACACCGGATTCTGCGGGCGCAGCTTCGGCGCGGCAGGGAACGCTTCGCGCCCGGGCAGGCTCCCGATTCAGTAATCCGGCATGTGGTTGCCCGATCTTTTCAAAGATCGGCAGAGGCTCATTGGAATACGGCGCAGTGAATATTGGCTTAACCCTGTGGAATTCCGCGGGGACTAGCCGGTGACAGTTTTGGGAGACGGCAGCTCCAATCCGATCGGGCGGGCGTCACGGCAGGGAGGTGGAGCGAGGCCGCCGGAGCCGCTATCGTCGCACCGGCGAAGATCACGGAGGGGAACGCCATGGCCAAGCATTTCGTCTGTCTGACCTTCGACCACGACAACACCTCGGGGGCCATCTCCCGGGAGCTGACGACGCCCACCATGCTCTCCCGCGGCGATTTCGGCATCGTGGCCACGGCGCGGATCCTGGAGCTGCTGCGCCGGGAGGCGATCGCCACCACCTGGTTCATCCCCGGCCATACCATCGAAAGCTATCCTTCCTGCGCCGCCGCCGTGGTCGAGGCCGGCCATGAGATCGCCCATCATGGCTGGACCCATCGGGTGCCGGCGAGCCTCGGGCGCGAAGCCGAGGAGCAGGAACTGATCCGCGGCAATGAGGCGATCCTAAAGCTCAGCGGGCGCAAGGCGCGGGGCTACCGCTCGCCGGCCTGGGACCTCAGCCCCTTTTCCATCGAGCTGCTGCTGAAGCATGGCTTCGTCTACGACAGCAGCCTGATGGGCCATGACTATCTGCCCTATCAGGCGCGCGACGGCGATGTCGCCAAGCTCGAGGCGCCGATGGTCTTCGGCCCCGACACGGCCCTGGTCGAGATGCCCATCAGCTGGACCCTCGACGACTATCCGGCCTTCGAATACATGCGCATGGCCAATGTGATCCAGCCCGGGCTGATGAACGCCCGGCTGGTGGCGGAGAACTGGCTCGCCGATTTCACCTATATGCGCGAGCACTACGGCTGGGGGATTCTCACCTACACCTTCCATCCCCATGTCATCGGCCGCGGCCATCGCATGCTGATCCTGGAGCAGCTGATCCGCGACCTGCGGGCCGGCGGGGCGGAGTTCGTCACCATGGAGCAGGCGGTGGCGGAATACCGGACGCAGTATCCGCGGGGGCGGAGCGAAAGGGGAAGGTAGCTTCTGCTTCTGCTTCGGCTTCCAGTCGTCATTCCCGCAAAAGCGCTAGACGATTTAGATTTGTCGCCGCTCGCAGCCGGCCCTTTCTTCCCCCGCCCCCTGCAGGCCGATCACTCTTGATCGGCCTGCGCTTTGAGGGGGGCGGGCCGGGGTGGGGGTGGCCGCATACTCCATGCAAAGCCGTCTGGAGTAGTCGTGATCGGCGGCTCCGGATCCGGCATCAGTTACATTGTTAAAAAATACGGCCACCCCCACCCCGGCCCTCCCCCCTCAAAGCGCGGGCCTGCCGGCCCGCAGGGGGAGGGGGAAGAAAGTAGCGGCGGCAATCGATATGTATATGCCCTAACGCGAAAGCGGGAATGACGGATAAAGGTTCGAGCGACCTCTACGGCATCAGCTGGCCGCCGTTGACCTCGATGGTCTGGCCGGTGATGTAGCCGCTCATGGAGGGCGAGGCGAGGAAGAGAAAGGCGCCGACGCAATCCTCGGCCGTGCCGACATGGCCCATGGGGATGTTCTTGCGCAGCTGCTCCAGCAGCTCCGGCGAGGTGAAGCGCTCATGGAAGGGGGTCATGATGACGCCGGGCCCCACGGCATTGACGCGGATGCCTTGGGGGGCCAGCTCGCGGGCCATGTTGCGCGTGACGCTGGAGACGAAGGCCTTGGCGCCGCCGTAGACCGCCGAACCCGGCCCGCCGCCGTTGCGCGCCGCGACCGAGCTCGTATTGATGATCGAGCCTTTCCCGGCCTTCTTCAGATGCGGCACCGCGGCCTGGGAGGCCATGACGACGGAGCGGACATTGAGGTCGACCACCTTGTCGAACAGATCGTCGTCGATCTCCCCCGTGAAGGCACGGCGCAGCAGGGCCCCGGCATTGTTCACCAGCACGTCCAGGCCGCCCAATCGCGCGGCCGCCTCTTCGACCAGCGCCACCGCGCCCGTCCGCCCGCCGAGATCGCCCGGCAACGCCACCGCCGAGCCACCGGCGCGCGCGATATCGGCCACCACCTTCTCGGCCTCCGCCCCGCTGGCATGGTAATGGACGATCACCCGCGCGCCCGCGGCGGCGAAGCCCTTGGCCACGGCGGCGCCGATGCCGGTGCTGGAGCCGGTGACCAATACGCGCTTGTCCTTCAGATCCGTCAGCATGACCTCGTCTCCCGCCGCTGTGTTTGGGCAGCGGAGGCTCTAACAATGGGCGAGAATGTCAACCGGCGAATTGAGCCATGGGGCCAGGGCTATTTCCCCGCCCAATGGCGCAGCAGCGGCCCTTCGGCCCCATGCACCGGATCGGCCGCCGGCAGCGGCACCTTCCCCAGCTTCTCGCGCAGTTTGGCATTCTCGTCCGGCGTGCCCTTGTTGATGTCGGGGTGCTGGCCGGCGGGGTAGGAGCCGACCACGAGCAGATCCTCGCTCGAACCTTCGTTGCAATGGCTGATCCCGGCGGGAATGACGACCACGTCGCCGGCGCGGACCTCCACGACCGGCCCTTCCGGCCCGCCGAAGCGCACGAAGGCCTGGCCCGCGGCGATGCCCAGCACCTCATGGGCGGTCGCGTGGAAGTGATGGTAGGGATAGATGCCGTTGCGCCAGGCACCGGGCCAGAAGTTGCGGGCGAAGAGCTGCTCGAAGGTCTTGGCGGCGGCCTTGCCCTGTTCGGCGATCGCCGTGCGGTAGAGGATCAGGGGCAGATCGGTGGCCTCCGGAATACTGTGCAGCTCGACGGTCTCGGTGGCGGTCTTGGACATTGCAGCCTCCTCAGGGCTCCGGCGGTGGGGCAGGCGCCTTCGGCTTGCCGCCGCTTGAAACGGTCTCCACCGCGGCCTGGTTCCCCTCCTC
>DATHQQ010000791.1:0-2802 GCA_035482595.1 Verrucomicrobiia bacterium | reverse complement strand
AGCGTCGCCTCCAGCAGGCGCAGCAGTTGGAAGCGATCTTCGCTCATGACGGCGGGGGGTCCTCGTTGCGTCGGAGATAGATGGGGCCGAAGGTGCGGTCCTGGCGCAGCTTGAGGCGGCCGGAGCGCGCCATCTCGAGGCTGGCGGCGAAAGTGGCAGCGAGCGCCGAGCGGCGGACGAGCCCACCCGCCAGCCCCGGCGGCAGGAAGCTCAGAAGCGTCGACCACTCGACCGCCTTGCCGATCATCCCGCCGAGGTGCTTCAGCGCATCGTCCATGGAGTAGAGATCCGTCGGCAGGATGCGCAGCGCGCCTTCATGGCGCCGCCCCGTATGGGTGCCATAGGCCTTTAGAAGGTCGTAGAGCGTCGCCGAATAGACCGCTCGCGTGACGACCTTGAAGCGCTCCGGCTCGCCCCGGGGCACGAAGTCGCGGCCGAGCTGGGGCAGCGCCATGAGCTTGGCGCCCGCCTCCTTCATGGCCTGCAGGCGCTGGAGCTGGAAGGCGAGCGCCGCGGCCAGCTCGGCGCCGGTGGGCTCGCCCTCGGTTTCGGGCTCCGGCAGCAGCAGGCGCGATTTCAGATAGGCGAGCCAGGCTGCCATCACCAGATAATCCGCGGCGATCTCGAGGCGCAGCTGGCGCGCCCGGGTGATGAATGCCAGATACTGATCGGCCAGCGCAAGGATCGAGATCTTGCGCAAATCCACCTTCTGGTCGCGCGCCAAGGCAAGCAGGATGTCGATCGGCCCTTCATAACCGTCGAGGTCGAGCAGCAGCGCGTCGCCGGGATCGACCGGGTCGCGGCTATCCTCCTCGAAGGGCTGCTCGCTCACGCCGCGCCCAGGAATAGATTGAGGGTTGGCTCGATCCCGGTCAGCGACACGATGCCGTTCAGAAGCCAGAGCGTGATCCCGGACAGCCAGCGGCCGAGATAGTTCAAATCCATCCCCAGGCTTGGGCCCAGCATCGAGGGAAGGATCAGCAGAGCCAGCAGAACCAGGATTCCATAACGCTCGACCTGCGCCACCGGCCGAGCCAGCCGGCGGGGCAGCAGGCTCACGAAGACGCGGCCCCCGTCGAGCGGGGGCAAGGGAATCATGTTGAACACGGCCAGCATCAAATTCAGATACATCGATCTGAACAGGGTTTCCACCGCCCAGGTGGCGGCACCCGCGGGAAGCCATCCCACGATGTAGACGAGCAGGGCCGAGATCAGCGCCAGCAGCAGGTTCATCGCCGGCCCGGCGGCCGCCACCAGCATGGTATCCCGGCGCGGGTGGCGCAGGCGGTTGAAGGCGACAGGCACGGGCTTGGCGTAGCCGAACAGGAAATGCGTATTGGCCAGCAGAAGCAGGGCCGGCAGGATCACCGTGCCGAAGGGATCGATATGGCGCAGCGGGTTGAGGGTGACCCGCCCCTGGCGATAGGCCGTGTCGTCGCCCAGCCGATAGGCCACGAGCCCGTGAGCCGCCTCATGCAGGGGCACGGCGAAAAGGATCGGCAGCGCCCACACCGTCGCTTCGCGAATGGCCGCAGCGATGCCGTCCTCAAGCATGGGAGGCCCCGGTCAGCAGGAGATCCAGCTGTCGGGCGAGCTCGGCCGCATCGGCCTCCCCGGCGGATGGTCGGGCCCGGGCCTGGGCCAGGCGCGCGGCCGCGCCGGGCGAGATCGGCGGGAGAACCTCGGCAATGGCCGCCATCTCCGCCAGCTTGCCGTTGCAATGGAGGGCGAGGTCGCAGCCGGCGGCGATGGCGGCGGCCGCCCGGGACTGAACGGTGCCGGACAGCGCCTCCATGGACAGATCGTCGGTGATGAGAACCCCCTTGAACCCGATGTAGCCGCGGATGATTTCGGCAATGACGCGGGACGATATGGTGGCCGGGCGCTCGGCGTCCATGGCGGTGATCAACAAATGGCCGGTCATGCCCAGCGGCATGTCGGCCAGGGCGCGAAACGGGCGGAAATCGCTGGCCTCCAGCTCCGCCAGCGGCGCATCCACGACCGGAAGGCTGAGATGGCTGTCGACCTGGCTGCGGCCATGGCCCGGCAGATGCTTGATCACCGGCGTGACGCCCGCCGCCAGGAAGCCCTCGCAGGCCGCCCGGCCGAGGGCGGCCACAATGGCGGGATCGGCGGAGAAGGCGCGGTCGCCGATGACCTGATGGGCGCCGGGGAGCCGGAGATCCAGGGAGGGGGCGCCGACCGTATCGATGCCGGCCGCGGTCAGCTCGCGGGCGATGAGCTGGGCATTGAGCCGCACCGCCTCCGCCGCCCTGTCCGGGTCCTTGGCCGCGAGCTCGCCGAAGCGGCCCGGCGCCGGGGCCGCCCGCCACTGCGGTGGCTTCAGGCGCTGGACCCGCCCGCCCTCCTGATCCACCAGGACGGGCGCATCCTCACGGCCGACGGATTGGCGCAACGCGGCCACAAGGGCGCGAAGCTGCGCCGGGGATTCCACATTGCGGGCGAAAAGGATGAAGCCCGTGGGCTGGGCCCGGGCAAAGAAGTCGCGCTCCGCCGCCGCGAGCTGCGGCCCGGCGCAGCCGAAGATCGCCGCCAGAGGTGCCATGGATCAGTGCAAAACTCTAAATATCAGGGCTTTACCAGGCAGGGCTGACCCTTGGGCTTGAGCTTGGTGCAGATGTCCCGGGCTGCATTCTTGTCGGTGAAGGGGCCGGCCTGAACGCGGTAGTAGATTCCTTTAGTCCCGAGATCGACCTTTTCCATGTGCATCGCCAGAGGACCCAGGATGTCGGGGTATTTGGCGGCCAGCCGCTTCCAGGCGGTCTTCGCTTCCGCTTCGCT
>DATHQQ010000790.1:0-3809 GCA_035482595.1 Verrucomicrobiia bacterium | reverse complement strand
TCCCTTCGCCGTCCAAGCGACGGCGCACACCACACACTTCCCTCCCCCCCTGCGGGGGAGGGTAGGGACGGGGGTCGGACCCGCGAATGCGGATCAGAAGGAGTCTGCGGCCACCCCCACCCCGACCCTCCCCCGTCAATGCGCGGGCCTGACGGCCCGCAGGGAGAGGGGGAAGGAAGGGGCCAATGGCCATAGATCTCGCTTGTGGCCCTGGATTCCCGCTTTCGCGGGAATGACGGTGGAGAGTGGCGGCGCTCTGTGGCCGAGGCTAACTCAATCCGTCGCATGGGCCGCGGCCCCGGTCTCGGAGAGGGCGGCCTGGGCGGCGGCGAGGCGGGCGATGGGGACGCGGAAGGGCGAGCAGGAGACGTAGTCCAGCCCGACCTTGGCGCAGAAGCGGATCGAGGCCGGATCGCCGCCATGCTCGCCGCAGATGCCGAGCTTGAGCTCGGGGCGGGTGCGCCGGCCGCGCTCGGCGGCGATCTTCACCAGCTCGCCCACCCCATCGGGATCGAGGCTGATGAAGGGATCGATGGCGAGGATGCCCCGGCGCTCGTACTCCTGCAGGAAGCGCGCCGCATCGTCGCGGCTGAGGCCATAGGTGGTCTGGGTCAGGTCGTTGGTGCCGAAGCTGAAGAAGGCGGCATCCAGCGCTATCTTGTCGGCCAGCAGGCAGGCGCGCGGCAGCTCGATCATCGTGCCGACGGTATAGGAGAGGGCGATCCCGTGGGTCGCGGTGACCTCGGCCTCGACCCGGTCGACCATCTCCTTCAGGATCGTGAACTCGCGGGGGATGGCGACCAGCGGGATCATGATCTCTGCCTCCACCGTCTCCCCCGTCTCCTCCTTGACCAGGGCGGCCGCCTCGAAGATCGCGCGGGCCTGCATCTCATAGACCTCGGGATAAGTGATGCCCAGCCGGCAGCCGCGATGGCCCAGCATGGGATTGGATTCCTTCAGCATCGCCGCGCGCTGGGCGACATGGTCGACCGAGACGCCGGCCGCCTTGGCCACCTCCTCCATCTCGCCGCGGGTATTGGGCAGGAACTCGTGCAGCGGGGGATCGAGCAGCCGCACGGTCACCGGCAGGCCCTTCATGATGCGGAACAGCTCGACGAAATCGTCGCGCTGCATGGGCAGGATCTTGGCCAGCGCCGCGCGGCGCCCCTCGATGGTCTCGGCCACGATCATCTCGCGCATGGCGACGATGCGCCCGCCGTCGAAGAACATATGCTCGGTGCGGCAGAGCCCGATGCCCTCGGCGCCGAAGCGGCGCGCCATGCGGGCATCGTTCGGCGTCTCGGCATTGCTGCGCACCTTCATCCGCCGGTACTCGTCCGCCCAGACCATCAGCTTGGCGAAATCGCCGGAGAGCTCGGGCTGGATGGTCGCGACCTCTCCCAGCATCACCTCCCCGGTGCCGCCGTCGATGGTGAGAAGGTCGCCATCGTTCACCACGACATCGCGCACCTTCATGATGCGCTGATGCTCGTCGATGCGAAGATCCCCGGCGCCGGCAACGCAAGGGCGTCCCATGCCGCGGGCCACCACCGCGGCATGGCTGGTCATGCCGCCGCGGGTCGTCAGCACCCCGGCCGCGGCATGCATGCCGTGGATATCCTCGGGGCTGGTCTCGGTGCGGATCAGGATCACCTTCTCGCCCTTGGCGGCGCGGTCCTCCGCCTCATCGGCGCTGAAGACAGCACGCCCCGCCGCAGCCCCCGGCGACGCCGGCAGGCCGCGGGCGATGATCTTGCGCGGGGCCTTGGGATCGAGGGTCGGATGCAGGAGCTGGTCCAGGGAGCCGGGCTCGATGCGCGAGACGGCCTGGCGCTGGTCGATCAGCCCCTCGTCCACCATCTCGACGGCGATCTTGAGGGCCGCCTGCGCCGTACGCTTGCCCGAGCGGGTCTGCAGCATATAGAGCTTGCCGCGCTCCACCGTGAACTCGATGTCCTGCATGTCGCGGTAATGGGTCTCGAGCTTGCGGCGTACCCGCTCGAGCTCGGCGAAGAGCCCGGGCATCGCCTCTTCCATGGCCGGAAGCTGGGAGCGGTTGGCCTTCTTGCCAGCCAGCGTCAAGGATTGCGGCGTGCGGATGCCGGCGACCACATCCTCGCCCTGCGCATTGACCAGGAACTCGCCGTAGAACTCGTTGCCGCCGGTGGAGGGATTGCGTGTGAAGGCCACGCCCGTGGCGCAATCATCGCCCATATTGCCGAAGACCATGGCCTGGACATTGACCGCCGTGCCCCATTCCTCCGGGATGGTATGGAGCTTGCGATAGGTCACGGCGCGCGCCGTACGCCAGCTGCCGAAGACAGCGCCGATGGCGCCCCAGAGCTGCTGCAGGGGATCCTGGGGGAAGGGCGTGCCCAGCTCCTCCTTCACCTTGGCCTTGAAGGCCTCGACCAGCTTCTTCCAATCCTCGGCGGTGAGCTCGGTATCGAGATCGAGGCCGCGATCCTCCTTGTGGAGCTGGAGCAGCTCCTCGAAATGGTGATGGTCGACGCCGAGCACGACATTGCCGTACATCTGGATGAAGCGGCGATAGCTGTCATAGGCGAAGCGCGGATTGCCCGTGCTCTTGGCGAGGCCCGCGGCGGTCTTGTCGTTCAGCCCCAGATTCAGCACCGTATCCATCATGCCGGGCATGGAGACCCTGGCCCCGGAGCGCACCGAGACCAGCAACGGATTGGCCGCATCGCCGAACTTGCGCCCGACCTCCATCTCGATGGCGCCAAGAGCGCTGCGCACATCGGCTTCCAGCCCGGCCGGATAGGTCTCGCCATTGGCGTAGTAGTGGGTGCAGACCTCGGTCGTGATGGTGAAGCCCGGGGGCACCGGCAAACCGAGATTGGACATCTCGGCCAGATTGGCGCCCTTGCCGCCCAGGAGATTCTTCATCTCGGCCCGGCCGTCGGCCTTGCCGCCGCCGAAGCGATAGACCCATTTGCTCATCTCAACCCTCGATCTTCGAGAAGTCGGCGACGATGCCGAGCGTCGCCCGGATGCGCGAGAGCAGGCGCAGGCGATTGGCCCGCTCCGCCGCATCATCGCTGTTGACGGTGACCTTGTCGAAGAATTCGTCGACCGGACCGCGCAGCCGCGCCAGCGCCGCCATGGCGCCGGCAAAATCCTCGCGCGCGATGGCGGGCGCGGCCTTCTCGCGCGCCTCATTCATGGCTTCGACGAGGCGCTGCTCCTCCGGCTGATGCAGCAAGGCGGCATCCGGTGCTGCGTCATAGGATGTCGCGTCCTTCTTCTCCTCGATCCGCAGGATATTGCCGGCCCGCTTGGAGGCGGTCAGGAGATTGGCGCCATCCTCGCTTCCGAGGAAGGCCGCGAGCGCATCGACCCGCGCCAGCAGCCTCACGAGATCGTCCTCGTGGCGCCCGTCGGCGAGCTTGAGCGCGAAGACCGCGGCGATGAGATCGTGGCGGACTCCCTTCTCCCGCAAAGCGACCTTCAGCCGGTCGGCGAAGAACTCCAGAAGGTCGCGGCGCACCGCCGCGGCATCGAGCTTCACGCTTTGGGCCGCATAGCCGGCGATAGCCGTCTCGAAGCTCGCATGCAGGTTGCAGCGCAGCCCATTCTCGAGGATGAGGCGGATGGCGCCGAGCGCCGCACGGCGCAACGCGAAGGGATCCTTGGAGCCGGTCGGCTTCTCGTCCACGCCCCAGAAGCCGACGAGGGTATCGATCCTGTCGGCCAGCGCCACCGCCACCGAGGCAGCGGCGGTGGGGCATTTGTCATTGGGGCCCACCGGGGCGTAGTGCTCGGCGATGGCATTGGCCACGTCGGGGGTC
>DATHQQ010000789.1:0-8687 GCA_035482595.1 Verrucomicrobiia bacterium | reverse complement strand
GCCTGCTGGTCGAAAGCCGGGAGAGCCTGGTGGAGACCTACCGCACCGGCCGCGGTTCGCTCCGGCTGCGCGCCAAATGGCGGGTCGAGAAGCTGAAGGGAGGGACCTGGCATGTGGTGGTCGAGGAGATTCCCTATCAGGTGCAGAAATCGCGCCTGATCGAGCGGATCGCCGCGCTGTTGCAGGAGCGCAAGCTGGCCCTCCTCGACGACGTGCATGACGAATCCACCACCGAGGTGCGGATCGTGCTGGAGCCGAAGAGCCGCAGCGTCGATCCCGAGGTGCTCATGGAGGCGCTGTTCCGCCAGACCGATCTGGAGATCCGCTTTCCCCTCAACATGAACCTGCTCGATGCCGAGCAGACGCCGCGGGTCATGTCGCTGCCCGAGGTCCTGCAGGCCTATCTCGATTTCCGCCGGGTGGTGCTGCTGCGGCGCAACCGCTTCCGCCTCGAGAATATCGAGCGCCGCCTGGAGGTGCTGGGCGGCTATCTGATCGCCTATCTCAATCTCGACGAGGTCATCCGCATCGTCCGCGAGGAGGACGAGCCCAAGCCGGTGATGATCAAGCGGTTGAAGGTGACCGACGTCCAGGCCGACGCGATCCTCAACATGCGGCTGCGCGCGCTCCGCAAGCTCGAGGAGATGGAAATCCGCCGCGAGCATGACGGGTTGAGCAAGGAGAGGAAGGAGATCGGCCAGCTGCTGAAATCCGAGGATCAGCAATGGCAGCGCATCGCAAGCGAGATCGGCGAGATCCGCAAGCGCTTCGGCCCCGCTACGCCTCTCGGCCGCCGGCGCACCCACCCCGGCGAGCCGCCGAAGGACATCGAGGTGCCCGTCGAGGCCATGATCGAGCGCGAGGCGGTGACGGTGATCTGCTCCGACAAGGGCTGGATCAGGGCCCAGCGCGGCCAGGTGCCCGATGCGAGCGAGCTCAAATACAAGGAAGGCGACCGCGGGCGGTTCATCATTCAGGCGGAGACCACCGACAAGCTGCTGGTCTTCGGCACCAACGGCCGCTTCTACACCATCGGTGTCGACAAGCTGCCGGGCGGCCGCGGCCATGGCGAGCCGATCCGCCTGATGATCGAGCTCGGCAATGACCAGGAGCTGGTGGCGCTCTTCGTCCACGAGCCCGGGCGCAAGCTGCTGGTGGCCTCGGCCGACGGACGCGGCTTCGTCGTGCCCGAGGACGAGGTCATGGCCCAGACCCGCGCCGGCAAGCAGGTACTGAACCTGGCCGATGGCGTCGAGGCGGTGGCTTGTGCCTTCGTCGAGGGGGATACGGTGGCGGTGATCGGCGAGAACCGCAAGCTGCTGCTTTTCCCGCTGAAGGAGCTGCCGGAAATGACCCGCGGCCGCGGCGTCATCCTGCAGCGCTACAAGGACGGCGGCCTCTCGGACGTGAAATGCTTCGCCTATGCCGACGGTCTGACCTGGCGGCAGGGCGAGCGTCAGCGCAGCGAGACGGGGCTGGCCGAATGGCGCGGCGAGCGCGCCCAGGCCGGCCGCCTGCCGCCCCAGGGCTTCACGCGGAGCAACAAGTTCGGCTGAGGCGGCAGGACCGCCCCGTCACCATGGGCCAGCATCTGACCAGCCGGTTCGACGACTGCTTCAAATATCGTGGCGCCCATGCCGCCGAGCCGGGCGAATAGCGCTCTGGCACCAGGATCGTGCCTGGCTATACTTGCTGTGGCCCATGATGGCCGGGAGCGCCCATGGGGACCGACGCCGCAGCCAACCTGTTCCAGCCGCCCGGCCCGGCGATCCCGCTGGGCGAGCTGTCGCCGCGCCGGCGGTTGGCGGCGCTTCGCTACAACGCGCTCGAGATCTGGCCGGCCCGCGCCTATGAAGAGGAGCTGCTGAGCCAGACCTTCTTCGGCCACAAGCTCCTGCTGATCAATGCGCCGGCGGGGATCGAGCATGTGCTGCTGACCAATGCGGCGAACTACCGCCGGTCGCCCGCCGCCATCCGCATCGTGCGCCCCATCGTCGGCAAGGGTCTCTTCCTCAGCGAGGGCGAGGACTGGCGCCTGCAGCGCCGCACCATCGCCCCGGCGCTGTCGCCGCGGGTCATGCCGATGCTGGCCCAGCATATCGTCGAGGTGGGCCAGGAGGCTTTGGCGCGTCTCGAGGCGGCGAAGAGCGGGCCCGTCGATCTTCTGGCCGCCATGCAGTTCCTGGCCCTGGAGGTGGCGGGCCGCTCCATGTTCTCCGTCGATATGGGTCGCCATGGCGCCGAGATGCGCCGCATGATCGTGGGTTTCGTCGATACCCTGACGCGGCCCCATCTCCTGGACATGTTCCTGCCGGCCTGGATCCCCAACCTCCGGGACGTGCGGCGGCGGCTGTTTCGCGCCCGCTGGACCCGGTTGATGGACCCCATCGTCGCCGAGCGGGTGAAGCAGCCAACCGGCGAGGCGCGGGATCTCTTCGACCTGCTGCGGGCGGCCCGCGACCCGGAGACGGGCCAGGGCTTCACCCAATCGGAGCTGCGCGATCAGCTTTCAACCATGATCGTTTTCGGGCATGAGACCACGGCGCTCGCCCTCTTCTGGTCGCTCTATCTTCTGGCCTCGGCGCCCGCGGTGCAGGAGCGCCTCGCCGAGGAGGTCAAGGACATCGATTTCGCGCCCGCGACGGCCAATGAGGTTCTGCCGAGGCTCACCTATGCCCGTGCGGTGGTGAGCGAGGCGCTCCGCCTCTTTCCGCCGGCTTTCGTCATGGTGCGCAACGCCATCGCCCGCGACAGCTTCGGCGGCTTCGAGATCCCGGCAGGCTCCCAGGTCGTGATCGCGCCCTGGCTCCTGCACCGCCACCGCAAGATCTGGGCAAATCCCGATGCCTTCGATCCTTCGCGGTTCCTGAGCGATGCGCCCCCGCCGCCACGCTTCACCTATCTGCCCTTCGGCGCCGGCCCCCGGGTCTGCGTCGGGGCGCAGATGGCCATGTCCGAGACGATGCTGATCCTGTCGATGATGATCCAGCGCTTCCACATCGCCCGCGCGGATTCGGTGCCGGTCCTGCCCCTGGCGGTGGTCCTGACCCGGCCGGACCACGCCGCGCCGTTCCGGTTGGAGCTGCGGTAAACGGCCCGCCTTCCGTCAGAACTCCAGAGGCGGGTACCAGAGGTCGGGGTCTTCCGGGTCACGCCAATAGCCCCGGTCGACGAGGATCTCCTCCGTCTGGTGGTGGACCGCCAGGGCCATGAGGTATTTGCGCAGCTCGTCCTCCTGGGAGAGATCGTGCAGGATTGCCCGCTGCAGCGCTTGCAGATCGGGCGGACAGCCGGCCTTCATCTTCGCCTGCATGAGATCGGCGATCCGGGCTTCCATGCGAGCGAGCCATTGCGGCACCGTCTCACCTTTGGCCTCGATCTCCCGCGCGAGAAAGCCGGGCACTTTCGGGTTTGCCCTTCCTTCGGTCATCGATGCTGCTGCTCCGGCAATGAACCCCTCTCTCAACCGTGGCCGGGGCTTTGCCCGACCTAAGCAGCCCGCCGCTTCACATCCGCCAGCGTGAGATCCAGTGCCCGACGGGTCAAGGCGATGAACTCGTCGATCTCCGCATTGGTCCAGGAGAGGGGCGGGGAGATGAGCATGGTGTCGCGGGTCGCCCGCATGACCAGGCCGATGGCGAAGCAATGGTCGCGGCAGATCGTGCCGATCTCGCCTACGGGCTGATAGGGCTGGCGTGTCTTCTTGTCCTTCACCAGCTCGATGGCGCCGATGAAGCCCTTGGCGCGGACCTCGCCCACCAGGGGATGGTCCAGCAGCTCCTGCAGCCGCTTCTCGAGATAGGGCCCGGTCTCGCCATGGACCCGCTCCACCAGCTTCTCATCCCTGAGGATGCGGATGTTCTCCAAGGCCACGGCACAGGAGACGGGATGGCCGGAATAGGTGAAGCCATGGGAGAACTCGCCGCTCGCGATCAGCACATCGGCCACCCGGTCCCCGATCATGGCCGCCGACAGAGGCACGTAGCCGGAGGTGATGCCCTTGGCCAAGGTCATGAAATCGGCCTTGATGCCGTAGAACTCGCTGGCGAACCAATGGCCGGTCCGCCCGAAGCCGCAGATCACCTCATCGGCGATCAGCAGCAGGTCGTATTGACGGCAGATGCGCTGGATTTCCGGCCAATATGTCGAGGGCGGCATGATGACGCCGCCAGCACCCTGGATCGGCTCGCCGATGAAGGCGGCGCAGCGCTCTGGCCCGAGCTCCAGGATCTTCGACTCCAGCGCCCGGGCGGCCTTGAGGCCGAATTCCTCGGGCGACATGTCGCCGCCCTCGCCATACCAATAGGGCTGCTGGATATGGACGAAGCCCGGGAGCGGCAGATCGGCATGCTGGTGCATGTAGCCCATGCCGCTCAGGCTCGCCGCCGCCATGGTGCTGCCGTGATAGCCGTTGGTCCGGCCGATGATCGTCTTCTTCGCCGATTTGCCGACCAGGTTCCAATACTGGCGCACCATGCGGGCGATGGTGTCGTTGGCGTCCGAGCCCGAGCAGCCGTAGAAGACATGGCGCAGATTGTTGGGCGCCAGATCCGCCAGCACCTTGCCGAGCTCCACGGCCGGCGGGGTCGCGGTCTTGAAGAAGGTGTTGTAATAGGGGAGCTGGAGCATCTGGTCGTAGGCGGCCTTGGCCAGCTCCTGGCGGCCGTAGCCGACATTCACGCACCAGAGCCCGGCGAAGGCGTCGAGCAGCCGGTTGCCCTCGGAATCAAAAAGATGGGAGCCTTCGGCCCGGGTGATGATGCGGGTCCCGACTTTGGCCAGCTCGGCGGGATCGGTGAAGGGATGCAGATGATGGGCGGCGTCGGATGCCTGCCAATCGACGGTCGTGTTGCGCAGCGCGGTCGCGGTCATGATGGGGACTCCCAGATCTGAAATTGCCGAAGCTTCAACGCATTGAGGCGTAGCGTTCGACGCTTCGATCAGGGATTGAAACCGATCCTCGCGCAGAGGATGAGGAGCTCGCGCTGGCGCGAGACCGCCGAGACATGGGCGGCATCACCAGGGGAAGGAGAGGTCAACCGCTGCATGGGGCGAGCATAGCATGGAAGGAGGGGCCGGGCGAGCCGACTAGCGATTCCAGAGTCTCTCATTGTAGGCCGTGAAGCCGTGGCGCCGGAAGAAGCGGCGGGCATCCTCGTTGAAGCTCCAGACATCGAGCGCCAGGAGCGTGATGCCAAGCTCGCCGGCGGCGGTCCGCCAAGCCTGGATCAGCGCGTCGCCGACGCCCTTCCTGCGACAGGCCGGCCGCACGCTGATGTGGTGGAGATAGACCATCTCATAGGCCTCCCGCCAGGGCTCCTCGGGACGGCGTATCACCTCGGCATAGGCATAGCCGGCCGGCTCCGATTCCAGCTCCGCGAGGAAGACGAGACTGTCCGGATCCTCGATCAGCTCGGCGGCCGCCTCAGGGGGGAGGGTGCCGGCGCTGGGCGGCTTGAACCAACCGGGCAGGGCGGTGGCGTGAACCGCCTGAACGTCGGCATTGAGCCGGGAGATCGCTTCGGCGTCGGCCTTGCTCGCGCGTCGGACGAGAATGCTCATCGCTCCGCCATTGAAATCCTCAACCATCCTAGCGCCTGCCTTCCCGCTTCGGCGAGCCGGAACCCGGGTGCTATGGTGGCGCCATGTCTCCGTCGGGCCTCCATAGCCTGTTCGAGGGTCTGGCCTGGGCGGCGGCGCTGGCCGTGGGCTGGAGGACGCGCCAGCATGCTTTTGCCGCGGTGGCACTGCCCATGGCGGGGCGGCGCTACCCGGTCTATCTCCTGGTGCTCTGGCTGGGCGCTGTTGCCGGGGCCTATGGGCTCGGCAGCTTGAATGTGGCGCTCGCCGGGGTGGCGGGGGAGGGCCGCAGCATCCTGGGCGCGATTGTCGGCGGGGTCATCGTGGCGGAGATCTACAAGGGGATCTTCGGCGTCCGGGGGTCGACCGGGGCGGTGCTGGTCCTGCCGCTGGCGGTGGCGATCGCCATCGGGCGCATCGGCTGCTTCCTGGCCGGGCTTCCGGACTACACCTACGGCACGCCCTCGGACCTGCCCTGGGCCGTCGATTTCGGCGACGGCATCCACCGTCATCCGGTGCAGCTCTATGAATCCTTCGCCATGGCGCTCTTCGCCTTGGGCTTCTATCTATGGCTCAGGCGCCGGCCGACGGCGGCAGCCAGCTATGGATTCTACGTCTTCGCCGGATTCTACGGGGCCCAACGCTTCCTCTGGGAGTTTCTGAAGCCCTATCCGACGGTCCTGGGACCCCTCAACGTCTTCCATCTGGCCGCCGCGGCACTTGTCCTCTACGCTGCGGTCATGTTGCGCGTCGCCAGGCCCGTTCATGCGCTCGCTTAAGCCCTACATCTTCTACGGCCAGACCACCTCGCTCTGCGAGACCTGCCTGGATCTGGTGCCGACCAAGATCCTGATCGAAGGCGACGACGTCTTCTATCTGAAGCGCTGCCCCGAGCATGGGGTGCAGAAGACGCTGATCTCCACTGATGCCGCCTACTATCGGCGCTGCCGGGACTATCTGAAGCCCGCCGACATCCCGCTGGCCTTCCAGACCAGGACGAATTTCGGCTGCCCCTACGACTGCGGGCTCTGCCCCGACCATGAGCAGCATAGCTGCCTGGCGCTGATGGAGATCAACGAGACCTGCAATTTGACTTGCCCGGTCTGCTTTGCCGATTCCGCGCCACACCGGCCCAAGAACCGGACCCTGGCCGAAATCGAGACCATGCTGGATACGCTGGTTGCGAGCGAGGGCGAGCCCGACCTGCTGCAGATCAGCGGCGGCGAGCCGACGCTCCATCCCCAGATCCTCGAGATCCTGCGCTTGGCGAAGCAGCGTCCCATCCGCCATCTGATGCTGAACACCAATGGCGTGCGCCTCGCCAATGAGCCCGCCTTCGTCGAGGCCCTGGCGGAACTCGGGCCCGGGTTCGAGGTCTATCTGCAATTCGATTCCCTGCGCAAGGAAGCGCTGGAGAACATCCGCGGCGCCGATCTGCGCGGCGTGCGGTCCCGGGCTTTGGCCAACCTCGAGAAGGCCGGGCTCTCGACCACCTTGGTGGTGGTGGTGAAGAAGGGGGTCAACGACCAGGAGGTGGGCGAGATCACCCGCCATGCCCTGGAATACGATTGCGTGCGCGGCATCACCTTCCAGCCGGTGCAGGATGCCGGGCGCAATCTCGGCTTCGACAAGAACCGCGACCGGGCGATGCTGACCGATATCCGCCGCGTCATCGCCGAGACATCGGGCGTCTTCGCGGCGGAGGATCTGCTGCCGCTGCCCTGCAATCCCGAGGCCATCGCCATCGGCTATGGCCTGCGCGACGGCAAGAAGGTGACGCCAATTACCCAGCTGATCCCCGAGGCCGAGCTCATCGCCCATGCCAGCAACACCATCAGCTTCGAGAAGGATATCGAGCTGAAGCGCCGACTGATCGAGCTTCTCTCCCTCTCCTGCACGGGCGAGCAGACCGACCCGAGCTTGCGCGGGCTGCTCTGCTGCCTGCCGCAGTTCGAGGTTCCCGCGGGGCTCGGCTATGACAAGGTCTTCCGCGTCGTGATCGTGCAGTTCCTGGACCGGTTCAATTTCTGTCTCTCCCAGGTCAAGCGCTCCTGCATCCATTTCGTGACCCCGGAGCGCAAGATCATCCCCTTCGACACTTACAACCTGTTCTACCGCAACGGCCAGCCAGTTCGCCGGCGCGCCGTGCCGGCGCATGTCTGACGCCCCGCGGCCTTCGCCGGTGGGATTTCCGCCGGCTGGACCGCCGGGGCCCCCCGTCTTGGCACCCGGGTGGCGGCGCGGCTGCGGCCTGACCATCATGATCCTCGGCATCATCATGACCGCCGTCTCCGGCCTCTGCACGGCGGGCATGACCATCGGCGACCTCAGCAGCGGCGGCGGGGGCGGCGGAGAACTCAATCTGAGCGGCGTTCAATTCATCGTCGGGGGGCCGTTCATCCTGATCGGCGCGCTGCTGTGGTGGGGCGGCCATGCCCTCAGCCGGGTGAAGCCGCCGCCGGGACCGACGGCGGGCAGTACGGGAAGCGGGCCCCCGCAGACGCCCGGGAGCTAGCGCCGGTGCTCTCCGCTCTGTCGCGCCGCCATGCCCTGGCCGGCGGATTTTGTCTCTGCTGTCTGCCCGCCGCCTTGCGCGCCGCCTCCGCCGCGCCAGGGACCGGTCCTTTCGTCACCGAGGAGGTGGCGCCCGGCCTCCATATCCGTCATGGCATCGATCAGGATGCGAGCGCCGGCAATGACGATGCCATCGCCAATATCGGCTTCATCATCGGGCGCGAGGCGGTGCTGGTGGCCGACCCCGGCGGCAGCCTGGCCGATGGCGAGCGGCTGCGCGCCTCCATCCGGGAGAAGTCCCAGCTGCCGATCCGCTATGTGTCGATGAGCCATGTCCATCCCGACCATATCTTCGGTGCCGGCGCCTTTCGCCAGGACGACCCGGTGTTCATCGGCCATGCCCGCCTCGTCCAGGCCTTGGCCCAGCGCGGCGCCTTCTACCAGCAGGGGCTGGAGAGCATCCTCGGGCCCGGCAAGGCGGGGCCCGTCGTGATGCCGACCATGACGGTCGCTGACCATGCGGAGGTCGATCTGGGAGGCCGCGTCATCGCGCTCACCGCCCATGGGCCGGCCCATACGGACAACGACCTTAG
>DATHQQ010000788.1:0-4893 GCA_035482595.1 Verrucomicrobiia bacterium | reverse complement strand
CGCCTGTTGCGCCGGGTGGGGCCGACCAATCTGCTGCTGGTCACTTTCCTGCTGCCCATCGTGGCGCTTGGCCTGGGCGCGGTCTTCCTGGGGGAGCGCATCGCGACCGGCGATCTCGCCGGGCTCGCGCTGATCCTACTGGGGCTCGCGGCGATCGATGGCCGCATCTTCGGCCTCGTCAGGGCCACATCACCTGCGGCGGCAGGGACATCAGGATCGCCTCCGGGTTCCCGCCGGTCTTGAGGCCGAAGACCGTGCCGCGGTCATAGAGCAGGTTGAACTCGACATAGCGGCCGCGGCGGATCAACTGATGGCGCCGCTCGGCCTCGGTCCAAGTTTCGTTCATATGCCGGCGCACGATGCGGGGATAGACATCGAGGAAGGCGGTGCCGATATCGCGGGTGAAGGCGAAATCCGCCGCCCGATCGCCGCTGTCGAGATTGTCGAAGAAGATGCCGCCCACCCCGCGCGGCTCGTTGCGGTGCTTGAGGAAGAAATACTCGTCGCACCAGGCCTTGTAGCGCGGGTAATAGGCGGGGTCGTGGCGGTCGCAGGCCGTCTTCAGCGCGGCGTGGAAGGTCTCGGTATCGGCCTCGTCAGGCGTCATGGGCGTCAGATCCGCGCCGCCGCCGAACCAGGCCTTGCTGGTCGCGATACGGCGCGTGTTCATATGTACCGCCGGCACCTTGGGCGACTGCAGATGGGCGACCAGGCTGACGCCGCTCGCCCAGAATTTGCCGCCGGAGGCTTCGGCCCCGGGCATCTGGCGCCGGAACTCCTCGCTGAAGCTGCCATGGACGGTCGAGACATTGACCCCGACCTTCTCGAAGACCCGGCCGCGCATGATGGAGATGACGCCGCCGCCGCCATCCGTTTCCCCGCTCGCATCCGGCGGCCGCTGCCAGGCCTCGCGCTCGAAGCGGCCGGCCGGCTGATCGCTGAGCGGGCCGTCATAACCGTCCTCCAGCGTCTCGAAGGCGGTGCAGATCCGGTCGCGCAGCGTCTCGAACCAGGTGACGGCCTCCTGCCGCTCCTTCTGCTCGCTCATATCGGAAATCCCCCCGTCTGGCGCAGCGCCTCCCCCAATACCATGGCGGCGGCCAGCGCGACATTGAGCGAGCGCAATCCCGGACGCATGGGAATCCGCAGACGGTGGGTCGCGGCCTCGTGGACGCAATCGGGCACGCCCGCGCTCTCGCGGCCGAGCAGCAGGGTATCGTCCTCTTCGAAGGCGATATCGAGGTGGGAGGCTTCGCCCTTCGTCGTCAGCAGCAGGAGGCGCCCGCGGCGCTGGCGCTCGAAATCCTTCCAGGACTCATGGCGGGCGATCTCGGCGCCGGCGAGATAGTCCATGCCGGCCCGGCGCAGACGCTTGTCGTCCCACAGGAAGCCGCAGGGCTCGATGATATCCACCGCCACGCCGAGGCAGGCCGCAAGGCGCAGAATCGTGCCGCAGTTTTGCGGAATATCGGGCTCGAACAGGGCAAGACGCATGGTGACTGCCGGATGCTAGGCAAAGCCGCGGAATTGCATTATACCCGCCCCGGTCCGGGGAATTGCAGCGCTGCTCCGGGCGTACCTCCGGGGGTCATCGCGCCTGCGTCGGTTTGTCGCAGAACCGGCGGGATAAGCCTTTGATGCACCGGTGATATAACGGGCGCCCCAGGGTTCGGCCCGGCGGGTTTTTGGACCTCGGATGGGACGGCTGGGGCAGGGCGAAGCGGAGAGGAAGACGAGCGATGGCCGATAGCGTTGCGCCGCGGGGCAGCCATGAAGGCGGGACCCGCCGCGATTTCCTGTATCTGGCGACCGGCGGCGTGGCCGCCTTCGGTGTCGCCGCTCTCGTCTGGCCGCTCATCGATCAGATGAATCCCTCCGCCGACGTGCTCGCCCTTTCCTCGACCGAGATGGATGTCGCCAAAGTCGAGGTCGGCCAGCGCATCAAGGTGATGTGGCGCGGCCATCCGGTCTTCGTCGCCCATCGCACGCCCGAGGAGATCAAGGAAGCCGAAGACGTCAATGTCGCCGAGCTGCGCGATCCCCAGACGGATGCCCAGCGCGTGCAGAAGACGGAATGGCTGATCGTCGTCGGCGTCTGCACCCATCTCGGCTGCATTCCCCTCGGCACGGCGCCGACCGATCCGCGCGGCCAGTTCGGCGGCTGGTTCTGCCCTTGCCACGGCTCGCAATACGATACCTCGGGCCGCATCCGCCTCGGGCCCGCCCCTCTCAATCTCGCGGTGCCGCCCTACAAGTTTCTCGCCGCCACCTCGGTTCGCATCGGTTAGGACCGCCCTGATGACCGCCAGTGCCACTCGACCCGGCTTCAAGAACCCGATCATCCGGTGGATCGACCACCGGCTGCCGGTCTTCAGCTACATGGATCATGAGCTGAACGAGTATCCGACGCCGAAGAACCTGAACTACATGTGGAATTTCGGCTCGCTCGCCGGCTTCATGCTGGTGGCGATGATCGCGACCGGCATCATCCTGGCGATGCATTACACGCCGGATGCGACGCTCGCCTTCAATTCCGTCGAGCACATCATGCGCGACGTGAACTATGGCTGGATGCTGCGCTACATCCACATGAACGGAGCGACGATGTTCTTCATCGTCGTCTATATCCACATCTTCCGCGGCCTCTACTACGGCTCCTACAAGGCCCCGCGCGAGCTGCTCTGGCTGCTGGGCGTGCTGATCTATGTGCTGATGATGGCGACGGCCTTCATGGGCTATGTGCTGCCCTGGGGCCAGATGAGCTTCTGGGGTGCCACCGTCATCACCAACCTCTTCTCGGCCATCCCGGTGGTGGGTGAGAGCGTCGTGACCTGGCTCTGGGGCGGCTTCGCCGTCGACAACCCGACGCTGAACCGCTTCTTCTCCCTCCACTATCTGCTGCCCTTCGTCATCGTCGCCGTGGTGATCCTGCACATCATCGCGCTGCACCGCTTCGGCTCGAACAATCCGCTGGGCATCGACATGAAGGGGAAGCAGGACAGCATCCCCTTCCATCCCTACTACACGGTGAAGGACAGCTTCGGCCTGGGGGTCTTCCTGATCTTCTACGCCTGCATCGTGTTCTTCTGGCCGAACCTCTTCGGCGAGCCGGACAACTACATCCCGGCCAACCCGCTGGCGACTCCGGCGGAGATCGTGCCGGAATGGTACTTCCTGCCCTTCTACGCCATCCTGCGTTCGATCCCGAACAAGCTCGCCGGCGTCATCGCCATGTTCGGCGCCATCGTCCTACTGGCGCTGGTGCCTTGGCTCGACCGCTCGCCGGTCAAGAGCGCGCGCTTCCGCCCGGTCTATCGCTATTTCTTCTGGCTGCTGTTGGGCGACTGCTTCCTGCTGGGCTTCTGCGGCGCCCATCCGCCGGAAGGCTGGTATGTCGTCGCCTCGCGGCTGGGCGCGCTCTACTACTATCTGCACTTCCTGGTGATCTTCCCGCTGCTGGCCCTGTTCGAGCGGCCGCTGCCCTTGCCGCGAAGTATCAGCGAGCCCGTGCTGAAGGGCGGCGCGATATCCGGGGCCGCCGCACCTGCACGTGCCCTGCCGATGGAGAAAGCCTGATGCGCCGCCCGCTTCTCGCCTTGCTGACGGCGGCGCTGATCGGCACCGGTGCCAATGCGATTGGTGGCAGCGGGATCGCGCTCGCCGCGGAAACCCAGGCGCCACCGGAGCTGCATTGGTCCTTCGAGGGCATCTTCGGCACCTATGACCGGGCGGCGCTCGCGCGCGGCTTCCAGGTCTACAAGGAGATCTGCTCCGCCTGCCATTCGATGAACCTGATGCATTATCGCAATCTTCAGGACATCGGCTTCTCGGCGGATCAGGTGAAGGAGATCGCGGCCAGCGTTCAGGTGACCGACGGGCCGAACGACGCCGGCGAGATGTATGAGCGGCCGGGACGACCGTCCGATACCTTCAAGCCGCCCTTCCCGAACGAGAACGCGGCCCGAGCCGCCAATAACGGTGCGCTGCCCCCCGATCTCTCCCTGATCGTCAAGGCGCGCAAGGGCGGCGCGGATTACGTGGATGGCATCTTGACCGGCTTCGCCGATCCGCCGGCCGATATGAAGATGGCCCAGGGCATGAACTACAACAAATATTTCCCGGGCCATCAGATCGCCATGCCGCCACCGCTCTCCGACGGCGCCGTGACCTATCCCGATGGGACCAAGGCGACGGTCGACCAGATGGCGAGCGATGTGTCCAACTTCCTGACCTGGGCCTCGGAGCCGAAGCTGGAGGAGCGCCATTTCATCGGCGTCAAATCCGTCCTCTTCCTGATCGTGCTGACCGTCCTGCTCTACGGCGTCAAGCGCAAGATCTGGGCCGCGGTGCATTGAGGGGGGCCGATACCGGCCAAGCCTTCCCCGGGCTCGCCGGCATCGATCATAGCCTTGTCGGAGTCCGGAATCTGGAAGAAGCGCGGGCGCGCTTCGAGGGCCTCGGATTCACCCTGACGCCGCGCGGTCGCCACATCGGCTGGGGCAGCGCCAACTACTGCATCATGTTCGAGGCGGGCTATGTCGAGCTGCTCGGCATCGTCGATCCCGCCCAGTTCACCAATGATCTGGACAGGTTCCTGGTCGAGCGCGAAGGCCTGCTGGGTCTCGCCTTCGCCACAAGCGACGCCGTCGCCTTGGCCGCGGCGCTCTCGGCGGCGGGCCTCCATCCCGACGGCCCCAAGGACCTGAAGCGCTTCCTCGAGCTGCCGGAGGGCGATGCCCTGCCGGAATTCCAGCTCGTCTTCCTTCCGCCCGAGGAGCTGCCGGATCTGCGCGGCTTCTTCTGCGGGCATCTCTCGCCCGAGATCCTGCGCCGGAAGGCGTGGCTCGCCCATGAGAACGGCGCGCGGCGCCTGGCGGGCCTCACGGTCGCCAG
>DATHQQ010000787.1:0-2592 GCA_035482595.1 Verrucomicrobiia bacterium | reverse complement strand
CACGCAGCCCGCCCGCGATTTGCGTCACGCCGGAAAGCACGCTGCCGTGGAGTATCGCCACACCGCGACGCTTGAGCTCCGCAATCTGACGCAAGCCCCGCCAAGCCAGCGCCGGCGTGCTGGTCAGCATCCGGCCCAGCGCCGGCAGCGCCCCGGGACCGGGCTTGGGCGCCAGCTCCACCACCGCCAGCACCTCGGCCCCGGCGCGCGCCAGCTCGAGAGCCACCTGGATATTGAGCGGCCCATTGCCCGCCAGCAGCACCCGACGGCCAGCCAGCACGCGATAGCTGCGCAGCAGAGTCTGGGCGGCACCGGTGGTGATGACTCCGGGCAGAGTCCAGCCCGGCATGGGCAAGGCGCGCTCATAGGCGCCGGCGGCGACGATGAGATGCTTGGGTCGGCAGAGGCGACTTTCATGCCCGTCGAAGATCATGAGATCCAGCGGCTCGAAGGCGCCCCAGAGCTGCACGCCACGGCGCATCTCAACGCCCGCCGCAACGGCCCCGGCGATGAGCGCCTGCCCGCCCGCGAATTGCCCGTCGCCCGCGATCTCCTCGGCCAAGGCAGGGATCAGCAAAGGCTGCTTGTAGAATTGCCCCCCGGGCTCCGGCCGCTCATCGACCAGGAGAACCTTCGCTCCGGCGCGCGCCGCGGCGGTGGCGGCATTTAGCCCGCCGGCGCCACCACCCAGCACGAGGATGTCGGGCTCGAGAATTTCCGCCCAGCGAGGCTCGGACACCGCTGAAGGCAGCGCCATGGCCTCGGCCAGATGGCGCTGGCGGCGAACCGAAAGCGAACGGTCGATCTTGGTCATGCAGGCACGCTGATTTGCGCGCCCGTCGATCTCCACGAGGCATTCCTGGCAGACGCCCATGCCGCAGAAGATACCGCGCGGCTGCTCGCTCTGGGTCAGCCGCAGATCGCGGATCCCGGCGGCGGTGAGAGCGGCGGCCAGCGTCTCGCCGCGCCGGCCCTCGACCATCCGGCCTTCGAAATCGATCGCGATCCGCTCGCCCCCCGGGGCCAGCTCCCCGCCACGTCCCCGCAGCGTCGCGCTCATCGCCCCGTCCCTTCGTTGACAGGGCGGAGAGCCGCGGAGTCATATGTCGGCAGAGGACTCATCGAGGGAGCAGGATATCCCAATGACCGATCCACGCATCCAGAGGATCTTGGATCGCCAGGCGATCGGCGATCTCCTCACCGAATATTGCCGCGCTCTCGACCTCATGGATCTCGACGCCATCGCCAAGGTCTTCACCGCGGATTGCCGGGTCGAATACGGGCCGGAGGAGCGCCTCACCAGCCATGGTGCAGCAGGGGTGGCCAAATCCCTGGAGCGCATGTGGCGCTGGACTCGCACCTCCCACCATCTCTCCAATGTCCAGATCGACTTCGAGGGCGCCGACGAGGCCCGGGCCATCAGCTATGTCATCGCCTGGCATGAGCGCCCCGACGGCAGCACGGCCACGGTGCTGGGCCAGTATCACGACCGGCTCCGGCGCCTGGCCGAGGGCTGGCGCATCGCCGAGCGGCGCATGCTGATGAACGGCAATACGGCCGGATTCACCGTCAATCTCTTCCGCACGCCGCGCCGGCTGCCGCCCGCGGGCTGGGTCGCGCCCAATATCGATCGTCCAATAGAGGACAAGGCCTGATGGCCGAGGGGCTGCTCGCCGGCAAGACTGCCCTCATCACCGGCGGCGCCCAGGGGCTGGGCCGCGCGATCCTCGGCGGCTTCGCGGGCGCCGGCGCCCGCGGTCTCGTTCTCGATATGACCCCGCCCGCCGATCCCTTGCCCTCGGGTTGGGATTTCGTCGCAGCCGACGTAGCCAAGGAGAGCGACATCGAGGCCGCCTGCCGGCAGGCCGCGAACAGCTTCGGCCGGCTCGATTGCCTGGTGGCCAATGCCGGCATCGCTCCGCCTTGGCGTGAGACAGAGGCGATCGATCTGGTGGAATGGGACCGGGTCTTTGCCGTCAATACCCGAGGCGTGATGGCCAGCATCAAGCATGCGGTGCCGTTGATGCGGGGGGCCGGCGGCTCGATCATCGTCATGGCTTCGGTCAATGCCATTAGGGCTCATCCTCGCCAGATGGCCTATACCGCCAGCAAGCATGCGGCGCTGGGCATCGCCCGAGCGGCCGCGCAGGATCTCGGCCGCTTCGCCATCCGCGTCAACGCGCTGGCGCCGGGGCCCATCGGCACAGAGGCGCTGCTGCGCCGGCTGGTGGAGCGAGAGGCGGGCGGCGGACTTGCTGCCGAGGAAGCGCTGCGGCGCTATGCCGAGACGCCCCTGGGCCGCATGGCCACGGCGGCCGAGGTGGCGGGTGCCGCGATCTTCCTCGCAAGCGCGCTTTCCGCCGGCATCACCGGACAATTGATTCCAGTTGATGCTGGCCTCACCTCGTGATGCCGCCGACAAGCTGACGTAGAGGAGACCGCCGTGCTCGATCTCGCGGACAAGACCATCCTGGTGACCGGCGCTTCCAAAGGCATCGGGGCCTCGATCATCGGCGCCCTCGGCCGCGAGGGGGCCCATGTCATCGGCCATTACGGCAGCGATGAAGCCGGAGCGAAGCTGGCCACGGCCGG
>DATHQQ010000786.1:0-2022 GCA_035482595.1 Verrucomicrobiia bacterium | reverse complement strand
CCGTTTCGGTCACCGGCGGATGATCCGCACCGCCCTGGGTGAAGAGATCGCCGCAGAGCAGCGTGCGCGCGGTCTCATCGTAGAGATAGCCGCATTCCCAGCCATGGGGCAGATGCGGCGTGGCGCACCAGCGCAGCTCATGCCGGCCGAGGTCGAGCTTCTCGCCGTCGGCAAGCGCGCGCGGCGCGCGATCGGCATAGTCGGCGAGCGAGGTCATGACTGCGATCTGACCGGCGATGGGAATGGCCTTCGGTGCCACGGCCAGGAGCTCGTTGAGGCCGCCGCATTCATCGGCCTCCATATGGGAGAAGGCGACATAGCCGAGAGTCTCCACCGGCAGCACCGCGGCGATGGCCTCTTTCACCAGCGGGAACATCCGCCTTGGGCCGGTGTGGAAGAGGAGCGGGGCCTCGTCGCGGATCAGATATTGGTTGAAGCTGAAGCCGCCGGGAACGACGGCGACCGGCGTGCTGATGCGATAGACATCGGGGGCGATCTCGTCGATGCGCGTCCCGCTGTCGGGATTGGTGATCATGAACATCCTCCTCTGTTCGCCGGCCGGCGCATGGCCGGCGTTGACGGGTGGCGGGCTCGCCTGTCACTAAATGCGGATGGTCGAAAAATCCAGCCTCATGGATCTGGCCCTGGCCGAGGCCGCGGCCGCTGGCGCGCGCGGCGAGGTGCCTGTCGGCGCCGTGCTGGTGGACGGCGCCAGCGGGGCGATCCTGGCCCGCTTCGGTAATCGGGTGGAGGAGCTGAAGGACCCGACGGCCCATGCCGAGATGCTCGCCATCCGCCACGCCGCCGCCTCGGCGGGGCTGAAGCGGCTGGAGGGGGCCGACCTCTACGTGACGCTGGAGCCCTGCGCCATGTGCGCGGCGGCAATCTCCTTCGCCCGGCTGCGCCGGCTCTATTTCGGCGCCGATGATCCCAAGGGCGGCGCCGTCGAGCATGGCCCGCGCTTCTTCGCCCAGGCGACCTGCCACCATCGCCCCGAGGTCTATGGCGGCATCGGCGAGCGCCCGGCGGGGGAACTGCTGCGCGCGTTCTTTCAGGCGAGGCGCTGAGGACCGGGTGCTGTTCGATCGGGTCGAATCGGCTTCCCCTCCAATGACGGCAGAAAAATTGGCCTACAGGTTCAACTTGTCCCGCAGCTTGTAATAGGCAACCGCCGTGGCGAGAAACCAGGGGTCGCCGTTGTAGAGGGGGCGGGTCTGGAATTGGATTCCGTCCAGCGCCGTGCGGCCCTCGGGGCGGCCGAGGATCTGCTGGGCGACGCGGGTACCGAAATAGCTCGCCAGCGAGACGCCGGAGCCGCAATAGCCCATGCAGTAGTAGATCCCGTCCTCCTGCCGGCCGAGATGGGGGAGGGTGTCGAAGGTATAGGCGACGAAGCCCATCCAGCTATGGGTGATCTTGACCGGGGCAAGCTCCGGAAAGATCCGGGTCATATGGGCGTGGAGCTTGGGCGCGCTCTGCCGGGGATCGGTCTCCTTGAAGGCGACGCGCCCGCCGAAGACCATGCGCCGGCGATCCTCCGACAGGCGGTAGTAGAAGACGAGCTTGCGGGTATCGCTGAGGACGCGGTTGTTGGGGCTGAGGCGCTTGGCTAGCGCCGGGTCCAGCATCTCGGTGGCGATGATGTAGCTGCCGATGGGGATCACGCGCCGGCGCAGCCAGGGCGTCAGCGTCCCCGTATAACCGTTGGTGGCGACCAGCACGTCCTGCGCGTGCAGCGTGCCGCGCGGGCTGGTCAGCCGGAAGCCCTCGCTGTCGCGCTGGATCGAGAGCACGGGGCAGTGGCTGATGACCTGGGCGCCGGCGCCCTGCGCCCGGGCCAGCAGCCCCTGATGATATTTGGCGGGATGCAGCGAGGCATGGGCGGGATAGACGACGCCGCCGAAATAGCGGTCGCTGCCGATCTCGCGCCGCTGATCCTCCCGCGGCACGACGAAGACCTCGACCTCCAGCCCCTTGGGCTGATGGGTGGCGGCCTTCGCCAGGGTCTCGAAGGCGGCGGCG
>DATHQQ010000785.1:0-2680 GCA_035482595.1 Verrucomicrobiia bacterium | reverse complement strand
GCCCGTGGTCTATAAAGAGATCGAGTTGGAGCACGGTTATCGAATCGACATTGTCGTCGAAGACGACCTTGTCCTTGAGATTAAATCTGTCGAGCGACTCTCCGCCCTTCATGAGGCACAGATACTCACCTATCTTCGCTTGAGCGGCCGCAAGATTGGATTGTTGATGAATTTCAACACTGTCCTGCTGAAGGACGGTCTGCGGCGGTTCGTCCTCTAAGCCTTCTCCTCCGTGTTCTCGGTAACCTCTGCGGCCTCCGTGTAGTAACTTCTCTTTCGGCTTTATAGCCGTCTAGAACTCCGTCTGCCCGCCCAGCTCCACGACGCGGTTGGAGGGGACGCGGAAGAATTCGACGGCGCTGAGGGAAAGGCGGAAGAGGAGGAGGAACAGCTCCTTGCGCCATCTCATCAACGGGGTGTGATCGGAGATCACCAGCTTCTCGCGGCCGACGAAGACCGAGGTCTCCATCAGGTTGAAATTGAGATCCAGGGTTCGGCACTGCGCCAGGACCCGCCAGATATCGGGCTCCTCGACGAAGCCATAGCGGGTCACGATCGTGTGGAAATTATGCCCGACGTCGCGGATCTCGAGGCGCTGATCGTCGGGTACCCTGGGGATGTCGAGGGTCTTGATGCTGAGCAGCACGACTCGTTCATGCAGCACCTTGTTGTGTTTCAGATTGTGCAGCAGGGAGGCCGGCACCTTGTCGACGTCGGAGGTGAGGAACAGCGCCGTGCCCGCGACCCGGATCGGCCGGTCGGGCTTGAGGCCCGAGAGGAACATGTCGAGGGGCAGGCTCTCCTCGCTGCGCCGCGCCATGATGGCCTGCCGGCCCGTGGTCCAGGTCGACATGATGAGGAAGGCCGTGACCCCGATCAGCAGCGGTGCCCAGCCACCCACGGCCACCTTCAGCATATTGGCGCCGAAGAAGGAGAGATCGACCAGGAGGAAAAGCCCGAAGAGCCCGCCCGCCAGGAACGGATTCCAGTGCCGCACCCGTATCATGTAGAGAAGTGCGAGGCTGGTGGTCAGCGTCATGGTCCCGGTGACGGCGATGCCATAGGCCGCGCCCAGGTTGCCCGATGACTTGAATCCCAGCACCAGCGCGAGCACGGCGACCAGCAGCAGGAAATTGATCTTCGGCACATAGATTTGCCCGCGTTCGCTGGCGGAGGTATGGCGGATCTGCATGCGCGGCAGATAGCCCATCTGCACCGCCTGGCTCGTCATGGAAAAGGCGCCGGAGATCACGGCCTGGGAGGCGATGATGGTGGCGGCCGAGGCCAGGATCACCATGGGGATGAGCGCCCAGGTCGGAAACAGGCGGTAGAACGGATTGTCCACCGCTGCGGGATCCGCCAGGAGATGGGCCCCCTGGCCGAAATAGTTCAGTAGCAAGGCTGGGAAGACGAGATAGAGCCAGGCCCGGTTGATCGCCTTGCGTCCGAAATGGCCCATATCGGCATAGAGGGCCTCCGCCCCGGTCACCGCCAGGACGACGGCGCCGAGCAGCACAAAGCCCCTCCAGGCATTGTGCAGCAACAGATGGACGCCCCAATAGGGATTGAGGGCTTCCAATATCTCGGGCTGCAGGATGATCTGATAGAGCCCGGCAATCGCCAAGGCCGCGAACCAGACGGCGGTGATCGGCCCGAAATAGCGGCCGACCGCGCCGGTTCCGCGGCGCTGCACGGCAAAGAGACCGAGAAGCAGTAGCACGGTCAGCGGCAGGACCCACTCATTGAGTCCCGGCGCGATGATCTTCATGCCCTCGACCGCCGAGAGCACCGAGATGGCCGGGGTGATGACCCCATCGCCATAGAAGAGCGCGGCACCGGCCATCCCGGCCGCCAGCACCAGGGCTGCCAGCCGGCCGCCGCTCTTGACCCCGCGCAGGGCCAGCGCCGTGAGGGCCAGAATGCCACCTTCGCCGCGGTTGTCGGCCCGCATGACGACGACGACATATTTCAGCGTGACGACGATGATGAGGGCCCAGACGATCAGGGAGAGAATGCCCATGACCCCGGCATGGGTCACATCGCCGGTCTCGGCCATGCAGATCTGCATCGTGTAGAGCGGCGAGGTGCCGATATCGCCGAAGACGACGCCCAGCGCCCCCAGCATCAGGTTCTGGGTCCGCCCCTCGAGGCCGGTGGATGCATGCTGAGGCGTGATCATGCGAGCCTTCGCGGCGGCCGCGCCTCTAGGGCGGTGTCGCTTCTGATCATGGAACCACGGTCCTGCTTATGCAACGAAGTGGGGCTCATCGCCGCCCGGCGGGGATGCCCGGTCCCAGGACGACAAACAGTTCGATTTGCGAGGGCTGGACTAACGATCGTACTGCAGCCGGTAGCCCACCCCGGCCTCGGTAAGAATATGCTTGGGCCGCTCGGGGTCGGCCTCCAGCTTCTGGCGCAGTTGACGTATGTAGACGCGCAGATACTGGATGTCGCCGCCGGCTTCAAGCCCCCAGACCTCCCGCAGCAGGTGCTTGTGGGTCAGTACCTTGCCGGCATGTATCACAAGTTGTTGTAATATATCATATTCTTTCGGCGATAGTTTGATCTCCTTGCCGCCGGCGATGACGATTCGCCTCACGAGATCGACGCTGAGATCTCCGCTCTGGAACACCGGCCGGCTGCCCTGCTGCTGGAGCCGGTGGCGCAGCGCCGCGCGCAT
>DATHQQ010000784.1:0-2471 GCA_035482595.1 Verrucomicrobiia bacterium | reverse complement strand
GGCAGTGCCCGCACCGGCAGCCGGATGGTCGTCACCAGCAACCGCGCCGGCGCCCAGCGCAGCGTCATCGTCGAGCGCAAGACGCCACGCCGGGTCATTTCCAGCCCTACCGGCCCGCTTTCGACCCCCGCTTCCTTCCCTCGCTGAGCTGAGGACGGGCATCGTCCGGGGGCGGCGCGGCTTGCGCCCCGCTCTCGATTGCAGGCTGCTTTCGATCCTGGCCCCTTCGTCCTATCTTCCTTGCCATGGGCGGTGAAGGGCATGGAGGGGAGGCACCTATCTGGCGCGGCGCGGCCATGGCGCTGGGCGCCGCCGCTCTGTTCGGGCTCAGCACGCCCGTCGCCAAACTTCTCCTGGTGCGAATCGATCCCTTGTTCCTGGCGGCCCTCCTCTATCTCGGCTGCGGCATGGGTCTTGCCCTGTTTCGCATCGCCCGGCGGCTGCTCAAGCCCGGCTTTGCCGGCGAGGCTGGGCCTGCTCGGGCCGATTGGCCCTGGCTCCTGGGGGCGATCTTCTTCGGCGGCGTGCTCGGGCCCATCCTGCTCCTGACCGGCCTCAGCCTCACCGCTGCCACAACGACCTCTCTCCTGCTCAATCTCGAATCGGTGTTTACCGCGCTTATCGCCTGGTTCGTTTTTCGCGAGGGCGTGGATCGCCGGATCGCCCTCGGCATGGCGGCAATCGCGCTGGGCGCCGTGGTTCTGACCTGGCAAGGCTCGGGCGCGGCCCTGCCGGGGGCGGGGTGGTCGTTCCGGAGCCTTTTGGGCCCGCTTGCCATCGCCGGCGCCTGCCTCGCCTGGGCCCTCGACAACAATCTGACGCGCCGGGTCTCCCTCCTGGATCCGACCCTGATCGCCATGCTGAAGGGTCTTGCGGCCGGGACAGCCAATCTGGTGCTGGCCCTGGCCCTCGCCCCATTCCTCGGCGCCGGCCCTTCAGCTGGCGGCCTCGCGCTCGGGGGTCTGTCTGGCGAGATACTCGGCGCCGGCCTGCTGGGCATGCTGAGCTATGGAGTCAGCCTGGTCCTCTTCGTCCTTGCGCTGCGCGATATCGGCGCGGCGCGCACGGGAGCCTATTACGCCTCCGCCCCGTTCATCGGCGCAATCCTGGCCGTGGCGGTCCTGGGCGAGCCGGTCACCGCACAGCTCCTGCTGGCCGGCGCCTTGATGCTGGCGGGACTCTGGCTGCATTTGACCGAGCGCCATGTCCATGAGCATGAGCATATGCGCCTCACCCATGATCATCGTCATCACCATGACATCCATCACCGCCATGATCATGCGCCCGGAGATCCGCCGGGCGAACCCCATAGCCACGCCCATGCGCATCCGCGCCTGCGCCACAGCCATCGGCATTTCCCCGATGCCCATCACGCCCATGGGCACTAGGTCCTGACACCATGAGCGCCATGCAGACCACGCCTTCCACCGATCATTCCCACGACCATCCCCACGGCCATCACAACCACGCCCATGGCCCGGCGAATTACGACCGCGCCTTTGCCATCGGGACCTTGCTCAATCTGGGCTTCGTCATCCTCGAGGCCGGCTTCGGCCTGATCGCCAATTCCATGGCGCTGCTGGCCGATGCCGGCCACAACCTCAGCGATGTGCTGAGCCTGCTCCTCGCCTGGGGCGCCGCCTGGCTCACCCGCCGGCAGCCGACCAGCCGCCACACCTACGGCTTCGGCAGTTCGTCGATCCTGGCCTCCCTCACCAATGCGATGCTGCTCCTGGTGGCGGTGGGCGCCATCGCGGTGGGGGCGATCGACCGGCTCTTCAATCCGGCGCCGGTGGCCGAGGGCACCGTCATCTGGGTCGCCACCGCCGGGATCCTGGTCAATGGCATCACGGCCTGGATGTTCATGCGCGGGCGCAAGGGCGACATCAATATTCGCGGCGCCTATCTGCATATGATGGCCGATGCGGGAGTCTCCGCCGGTGTCGTGGTCGCCGCCATCGCCATCTGGGAAACCGGCTGGTATTGGCTCGATCCCTTGGCCAGCCTCGCCATCTGCGTCGTCATCGTGCTCGGCAGCTTCGACCTGCTCAAGGAATCGACAAGGCTTGCCATGGCGGCCGTGCCGGGCGGGGTGGACCGTGCCGGGGTCGAGGCCTATCTCGCCGGGCTGCCCGGGGTGAGCGCGGTGCACGATCTGCATATCTGGGCCATCAGCACCACGGAGACGGCGCTGACCGCCCATCTCGTGCGGCCGGCCCTGGGGCTCGATGACGAGTTCCTGCGCGGCGTCGCGGTCGAACTCAAGACGCGCTTTCGGATCGGCCATTGCACCATCCAGATCGAGCATGACGGGGAGGATTGCCATCTGGCGCCGACCGAGGTGATCTGAGCCCGGCGCAAGCGTAGTCCTATCGCGCATCGCGCAGAGTTGATGCGGCGTACAGACGCCGGCGCATTACCATGCGCCCGCGCGAAAATCATGGAGGCAGCGATGAGCGATCCGATCATCT
>DATHQQ010000783.1:0-5407 GCA_035482595.1 Verrucomicrobiia bacterium | reverse complement strand
GGCTTGCCGGCGTAAGGCTGATAGCCCCGGGCGATCACCGGCGGCAAAGTGAGGGCGACCCCGGCCGCCTCCAACCGCAGTGCGCCCGAAGCTTCCGCCACAAGCCGGCCGTCGATCAGATTCATCGGCGGGCTCGCGAGGAAGCCGGCGACGAAGGTATTGGCGGGATTGCGGTAAACCTCCAGCGGCTCGCCCACCTGGACGATGTGCCCATCCTTCATGATGCAGATGCGCTCGCCCATGGTCATGGCCTCGATCTGGTCATGGGTGACATGGACGATGGTGGCACCGAGCTGGCGGTGCAGCTTCACCAGCTCGAGGCGCATATCGGCGCGAAGCCGGGCATCGAGATTGGAGAGGGGCTCGTCGAGCAGGAAGGCCGCGGGCTCGCGCACCAGCGCCCGGCCGAGGGCGACCCGCTGGCGCTGGCCGCCCGACAGCGCGGCGGGCTTGCGGCCGAGGAAGGGGGCGATGCCCAGCATGGCTGCCACCTCGCTGACCCGCCTTTCGATCTCGGGCTTGGCGAGCTTGTGCATCTTCAGGCCGAAGGCAAGGTTCTCGCCGACGGTCATATGGGGATAGAGAGCATAGCTCTGGAAGACGACCGCGATATTGCGGTCCCGGGGCGCCAGCTCATTGACCCGCTTGCCGCCGATTCGGACCTCGCCGCTGCTGACGCTTTCCAGCCCGGCGATCATCCGCAAGGTCGTCGATTTGCCGCAGCCCGAAGGGCCCAGCAGGATCATGAACTCGCCGTCGCGGATCTCGAGCGTGGCATCGGCCACGGCGGCGGGGCCGGGACCGTAGAACTTCGATACCTGCCTCAGCTCGATCGCGGCCATGCCTCTCCCCGCCGTGGCTTATGGTGCCGTTGCTCAAAGTCTCACAAATCTGAACAAAACACAACATAATCGCTCGAAGCCAAGGCACCCTTCTGCTATCGTTGCTGCGTCTCGATCGTGGCAGGTGACGGTGAAGCGAGAGCACGCCGAGGAATCTGCGAAGACCGCCCCGCGCATCCCCGCCAGCGCAAGGCGGGCCCGCTTGGCCGAGATCATCGGCCGCGAGGGGTTCGTCTCCGTCGGCGATACGGCCGAGCTACTCGGCGTTTCCGGCATGACCATCAGGCGCGATCTCGAGGCGCTGGAATCCCGTGGTTTGCTCACGCGCACCCATGGCGGCGCCATCGCGCCCGAGGTACGGCGGCGCGAGGTCTTCGATGCGGAGGAGCCGGTCTTCGAGCGGCGACGGCGCAAGAATGCCGATGCCAAGGCGCGGATGGCAGCGGTCGCCGCGGCGCTCATCGGCGCCGGAGAGACCCTGGCGTTGGACGTCGGCACCTCGGTGCTGGCCCTGGCCTCGGCGCTGGTGAGCCGGACGGAGCTGCGCATCTTCACCAACAGCCTGCCCACCGCGATTACCCTCACCTCCGGCCGCAGCCCCGTCTATCTCCTGGGCGGCCAGCTCCGCGCGCCGGAGATGGCGGTGATCGGCCCCGTGGCAACCCAGCAGGCGGGGGCCTATTACTTCGACCGGCTGTTCCTCGGCGTGTCGGGGGTGACGGAGACGGGCTTCTACGACTATTCCCTCGAGGACACGGAGGTGAAGCAGGCCTTCCTCGCCCGCGCGCGCCAAGTGGTCGTGCTCTGCGATGCCTCCAAATTCGGCCATCGCGCGCTGGCGCGGGTCTGCGGCATCGAGCAATGCCATCTCATGATCACCGATGCCGCTCCGCCGCCGCATCTGGGCGACATCTTCCAGGCCGCGGGCGTGGAGGTTATGGTCGCAGCCTTATCAGGGAACACGCCATGACCGACAGCGCCGCCGCGAAGCAGATCACCGGCAAGACGAAGATCATGTTCATCCTGGGCGATCCCGTGGCTCATATCCGCGGCACCGCCCTGCTCAACGAACATTTTTCCCGCATCGGTCTGGATGCCGCGGCCTCGCCGCTCCACGTCGCGCCGGCGGATCTGGGCACGATCGTCGGCGCGATCCGCAAGATGCGCAATGTCGCGGGCTTCGGCGTTACCCTCCCGCATAAGATCGAGGTCCTGCGGCATCTCGATGCCACGACCGAGCGTGCGGCCCAGGTGGGCGCGGTGAATTTCGTGCGCCGCGCGGCGGATGGCGGGCTCACCGGCGACAATGTCGACGGCGTCGGCTTCGTCGCCGGCCTCGCCCGCAACGGGATCGCTGTCCAGGGCCAGCGCGTGCTGCAGATCGGCGCCGGCGGCGCCGGCCGGGCGATCGCCTTCGCGCTCGCCGAGGCGGGGGCCGGCGAGATCCTGATCGCCAACCGCAGCTTGGAGAAGGCCCGGCTTCTGGCCGAGGCGGTCGAGACCGCTTTCCCCCACTGCCGCTGCGCCGCCGGTCCCGCCGATGCGGCGCGCGCCGATCTGGTGGTGAACACCACCTCCGTCGGCATGCATGAGGGCGATCCGCTGCCGGTGGATATCGCGCGCCTGCCGGCATCCGTCGCCGTGGCCGACGTCATCATGGCGCCGGAGACCACGCCACTCCTGGAGCAGGCCATGCGCCAGGGCTGCCGAATCGTGCGGGGCAAGGAGATGATGATGGACCAGCTGCGGCTCGTGACGGCGTTTTTCGCAATCTGACTTCTTCCCCCTCCCGTTTCAAAGCACTGGAGGGCGAAATTCGGGGCCGCCCTTCCCGAACTTACCCCGCTTTGTAAAACGGCTCGCCGAACTCCTTCACCAGCGGCTCGATACCCAGGCCCGCGCCGTCGCCCATGCCGATGCGGCCGTCGCGGCTGGGTGGAATGCCGGTGGCGTTCGAGCGGGTCACCCAATTGTGGAAATCGCAGGTATGGAGGCGCAGCGCTTCCGGCGTGGAGAGGGACATGTGGATCATCGCCGCCGTGTTGATCTCCGCCCCGCCGGTATCCTCGACCGTCACGGCGATGCCGAGCTCGACGGCCGTGTCGCGGATCAGCCGCGCCCGGCCGATGCCGCCGACCCGGGCCAGCTTGATGGTGATGGCATCGGCCACGCCGTCGGCATGGGCCTGGAGCAGGGCCGCCAGACTGTCGATCGATTCGTCGAGCACCAGCGGCCGGTCGCAATCGCCGCGCAGCGCCCGGCATTCGGCATAGGTGGCGCAGGGCTGCTCCATGTAATAGTCGAGGTCGCGGGTCGCGCGCAGGAAGCGGCGCGCCTGGTGGGTGGACCAGCCGCAATTGGCATCGGCGAAGAGCACGATCGATCCGCCCAGCGCTTCGCGCACGGCGGTCAGCCGCTCGATATCCTCATCGGGATCGAGGCCCACCTTGACCTGGATGCGCCGATAGCCCTCGGCAACATAGGCCTTGGCCCGCGCCACCATGCGCTCGGGCTTCTCCTGGGGGACCGAGCGGTAGAGATCGACCTCCCGCCCATAGCGCCCGCCGAGCAGCTCGGCCAGCGGCAGATCGGCCTTCTTTCCCAGGATATCCCAGCAGGCCATGTCGAGCGCCGCCTTGGCATAGGGATGTCCCTTCAGGAGATGATCCATGCGCCGGTCGAGGGCGCCGATCTGCGTCGGGTCCTGGCCGATCAGCGCCGGGGCCAGCTCGGCGAAGGCCGCCCGCGCCCCGGCGGCGAAGGCCGGGTCGTAGAAGGCACCGAGCGGCGCCATCTCGCCCCAGCCGGTGATGCCGGAATCGGTCGCGATGGCGCAGATGATGGAATCGAAGCCCAGGGCCGAGCGCCCGCCGGAGCAGATATAGGGACCGTCGCGGAAGGGCTGGTCCTGGCGGTAGCCGGTGATGGAAGTGATGCGCATGACGGCCTCTTTAGAAAAAGAGGCCGTCACGCTAGAGCATGTCTCGCTGGAACGGAACATGCTCTTCGGCAAGTTCCTGCCGATTTCAGCGAGTCTGCCGCGGAAGTGTCGCAATTGCCGCCCCGGGGCGTTATCTGCCTATATACTTCGGAGGGATATAGTTCTCGTCCTTGGATGTCTGCATCCATCCGTGACGCAAAGGGGCCATCATGCCGACGAACGCAGCTCTCGAGGACGTGCATCGCGACGCGGAGTATTTCGAGTATAGCAAGGCCGCCGATCCGATCGGCCTGGGGCTGACCTCGCGGGTGCCGTATCACGATTTCCCGGCATCGCTGTACAAGGACGGGCCGACGCGGATCGTTCCGCTCGACCTGTCGAAGCAGCTGGGCGTCGACTACCCGGCGACGGGGCCCGGCCTGCTCGCCAATTTCGTGCGCGTGGTGGCCGGCGAGCAGCAGAGCCTGAATCCGGTGGCGACCTCGCAATTGCTCTACGTCCTGGCGGGCCAGGGCAAAGTCACGCAAGGGCCTCATGAGATCGAGTTCACCAAGGGTGCCTTCGTGGCGCTGCCCGGCGGCGTGCCCGCGGTGATCCGGGCGGAGAGCGACACGGCGCTCTACTATGTCAATGATTCACCGCTGCTCGCCTATCTCGGTGTCGGGACCGTGCACCCGCGCTTCGACCCGACGTTCTATCCCGCGTGGGAAGCCAACGCGAAGCTGGCGGAGATCGAGCATGCGCCGGACGCAGCGAAGCACAATCGAATCTCCGTCCTGCTCGGCAATGCGCATTTTCCGCAGACCCGCACCGTGACCCATACCATGTGGGCGATGTTCGGCATCGTCGAGCCGCATTCGTTCCAGAAGCCGCACCGGCATCAGTCGATCGCACTCGACCTCATCGTCGACTGCGAGAAGGGGTGCTATACGCTGGTGGGTACGCAGATCGACGCGAATCGGCAGATCGTCAATCCGGTGCGCGTCGACTGGGAGCCCGGCCTTTCCTTCGTGACCCCGCCCGGCTACTGGCACGCCCATTACAACGATACCGACGGGCCTGCCCATGTGATCCCGCTCCAGGACGCCGGGCTGCACAGCTATCTGAGGACGCTCGATATCCGCTTCACCTGAGGGCGCTCGAAGGCAAGGTGTCGCGGAAAAGCGTGAACGACGCGACCCAATGACGCTCGGCGGCGCTCTTGTCATAGACCGGCAGATCCGGCACCGCGAAGCCGTGACGTGCGGGATAGGTCTCGATCAGATGGCTCACGCCCGCATCGCTCAGAGTCCGCTCGAGCCGGGATTTCTGCTCCTCGGGGAACGACGCATCCTCGATAGCGCCGCCGACATAGATTTGGCCCGTGAATTTCCCGAGGAAGAGATGCGGGCTGTCGGGCTTGTCGGTGGCGAGATTGCCGCCGTGGAAGGACGCGGCCGCCGCGAATCGGTCCGGGTAGGCGCCGGCGGCGGTGAGGGAGGCATTTCCCCCCATGCAATAGCCCGTGGCCCCGAACCGGTCGCCCTTGACCTCGGGTCGGGAGGAGAGGAATTCGATGAAGGCGCCAGCATCGGCGATCTTCCGCTCGCGGTCGAGGCTGTTGACGAATTTCATCAATTCGTCG
>DATHQQ010000782.1:0-3381 GCA_035482595.1 Verrucomicrobiia bacterium | reverse complement strand
TCGCCCAGCGCCTGGCGGCGCGCCTCACCGACGAGGCCGAAACTCTCGACACGCCGACCCGCCAGCGCATCGAGGCGGTGACCCGCGGGCTGAAGCGGCGGGCGGAGATGGAGCTGGCCGGCTGGCGCGACATGCTGGCGGGGCTGGGCCGGCCCACCCCGCCGGAGTTCGTCGACTGGTTCGCCATTCCCCGCATCGACGGGCGCGACATCGACATCGGTTTCTACCGCCATTGGGTCGATCCGACGGTCCCCTTCATCCAGGCGGTGGCCCTGCCGGCCCATGGCATGGTGGTGACCTCCGCCACGCTGACGGACGGGCGCGGCGAGGAGGCGAGCGATTGGGCCGGGGCCGAGACCCGCACCGGGGCGCGCCATCTGCCGGCCTCGATGCGCGTCCGCGTGGCCTCGCCCTTCGACTATCCGGCGGTGACGCGGGTCTTCATCGTCACCGATATCGACAAGCGCGATCCCGATCAGGTGGCGGCCGCCTATCGCGCCCTGTTCCTCGCCGCCCGCGGCGGCGGGCTCGGCATCTTCACCGCCATCGACCGGCTGCGCGCCGTCCACCGGCGCATCGCCCCGGACATGGATGCCGCGGGCCTTCCGCTGCTGGCCCAGCATGTGGATGGGCTCTCCACCGGCACGCTGGTGGACATCTTCCGCGCCGAGGAGGATGCCTGCCTGCTCGGCACCGATGCGGTGCGCGACGGGGTCGATGTGCCGGGCCGCTCGCTCCGCCTCATCGTCTTCGACCGCGTGCCCTGGCCGCGGCCCACCATCCTGCACCGCGCCCGGAAGGCTGCCTTCGGCGGGGCGGATTACGACGATGCGCTGACGCGCCTCAGGCTGAAGCAGGCCTATGGCCGGCTGATCCGCCGGGCCGACGACCGCGGCGTCTTCGTGCTCCTCGACCGCCAGATGCCCACGCGGCTGGCCGGCGCCTTTCCCGACGGGGTGGAGGTGCGCAGGCTCGGCCTCGCTGAGGCCGTCGCCGCGACGCGGGCGTTCCTCGCCCATGAGCGCGGCGCGGCCCACGCCCCACCGGAGCAATAGGGCCGGCGCGGTTGCTTTGGCCCGCGCCGGATGCTTAAAGTCCGGCCCTCTTTCCCGATTCCGCGGAGCCCTCGATGATCACGTCCCACGAAGCCCTCATCTACGCCATGGTCCTGGTCTCGGCCGCCGACCAAGAGATGCCGGACCGCGAGCTGGAATCCATGGGGGACATGGTCGCCCATCTGCCGGTCTTCCGCGACTTCGACCGCCACAATCTGACCAAGGTGGGCGCGGCCTGCGCCCAACTCCTCTCCGAGGAGGACGGGCTCGACAAGACCATGGCCGAGATCAAGGCCGCCTTGCCCCGCAAGCTGCATGAGACGGCCTATGCGCTGGCCTGCGACGTGGCCGCCGCCGACGGCAAGGTCGGGCCGGAGGAGGCCCGCGTGCTGGAGCTGATCCGCTATCACCTCGACATCGGCCGCCTCCCCGCCGCCGCCATCGAGCGCGGCGCCCGGGCGCGCTATATGGCGCTGTGAGGCGCGGCGGCGCGGTTGGGCATTAGGGACATCGCTTTTCGGTGGTCCTGCTCTTCTTGAGTTTACGCACCTTCGTCGGTTCAGTCGTCACATGGCTGATGCGCATGGCGACCGGCTTGCCCTTTGCATGATCCAGCGCCTGCTTCAGAGAGGCAAGTAGATCGTCTGCCATGCGGGATTTGCGTCTCATATCTTCTCCATTGGGCCGCACATCATCCAAGCGATGCGATTCCTTTCCATCGTCATCCCCGCGAAAGCGGGGATCCAGGACGAGCGGCAAAGTCCTGATCATGTGGCCCTGGATTCCCGCTTTCGCGGGAATGACGATGGAGAATATGGCAATCCGAGCGAATACCGCGTTGAACGATTAAGCTGTTCTGGACACGCTATCTCTCTCGGAACGGATTGGTGATCCGTAGCCGATTCTCGATCGCCATGTCGTCTTGCATGTCCTCCGACCAGAGCTTGTCGCAGTCGGCGTGCAGCGCGGAAGCCACGATCATGGCATCATAGGTCGACAGACCGTAGCGTTCCGCCAGCGCAAGGCCGGTGTCGTGGACCTCAATGGTCAAGGGTTGGACCGGCAGCAGACTCTTAATCGTGGTGAGAAATTCGCGGGTCTCCGTCCATGACATTCCCATCTTGCGACGGCACACATTGGCAATCTCGTTCAGAACCTGAACGCTGATCGTGCCGCCTTCGCCGATCAGTTTATCTGCCCTGTCCGCCTTTGCGAGGTCGCGGGACGCGAGATAAAGCAGGACGTTGGTATCGAAGAAGCTACCGGGCATTTGCCTCGTCGCGGTCGAATTTGAAATCGGCGGGAAGGCGCCCGCGAAAGGCTCGAAGGCGCTTCAGAAGTTCTTCACGCGAGGGCTTTCGCGACACGCCGAATACACGCTCGTCAGCGACATGAATTTCAATCTCATCGCCTTCCTTCAGCTCCAGGGCCTCGACCACCGCAGCGGGAAGGCGGACCGCTAGGCTGTTGCCCCATTTAGCGACCTGCACGGGATCCTCCATGGATATACACTTTCGCTAATGTATATCTATAGGAACGGAAATCAAGAGTTCGTCCGCTAGGCACACAAAGAAAAAGGGCCGCGCCCGGGGGCGCGGCCCTTCTCTGCTTCGTAGGTGACGAGGTCGACCGGACTTAGAAGTCCATGTCGCCCATGCCGCCCATGCCGCCGCCCATGCCGCCAGGAGCGGACGGGCCGGCCTTCTTCTCGGGCTTCTCGCCGACCATCGCCTCGGTGGTGATGAGGAGACCGGCGACCGACGCCGCGTCCTGCAGGGCGCAGCGCACGACCTTGGTCGGGTCGATGATGCCGGCCTTCACCAGGTCGGTGTACTCGCCGCCCTGCGCGTCGAAGCCCCAATTGGCCTGCTTCGACTCCAGGAGCTTGCCGACGACGACCGAGCCGTCATGGCCGGCGTTCTCGGCGATCTGGCGCACCGGCGACTGGATGGCACGACGGACGATGTCGATGCCGACCTTCTGGTCGTCGTTCTGCCACTTCAGATTGGCAAGAGCCTTCGTGGCGTAGAGCAGGGCCACGCCGCCGCCGGCGACGATGCCTTCCTCGACGGCCGCACGGGTCGCGTGCATGGCGTCATCCACGCGATCCTTGCGCTCCTTCACCTCGACCTCGGTGGCGCCGCCGACGCGGATCACCGCCACGCCGCCCGCGAGCTTCGCGAGCCGCTCGGCCAGCTTCTCCTTGTCGTAGTCGGAGGTCGTCTCCTCGATCTGCGCCCGGATCTGGTTGCAGCGGCCCTCGATCTCCTTCTTCTTGCCCGAACCGTCGACGATGGTGGTCTCTTCCTTGCCGATCGAGACCTTC
>DATHQQ010000781.1:0-8877 GCA_035482595.1 Verrucomicrobiia bacterium | reverse complement strand
TGAGATTCCGCAGCGCAACCCTGCGATAGGGCATGGGAACACTAGGACAGCCAATGGTTTCTGAATTTCCTCTGATCTATCAAGGCTAAAGGACCTGTTCGCTCAAGCAGGCGGGCGCCGGGCTTTTAGCTAAGCAAAGTTGCCATAATGTCACTAGGGCGGCGCCCTGGAACCGGAATCGGCGCCTCCCTCGCCGGGAGGGCCGCCGGCGGACCGCATCTGCATGCGATTCGCGGGCTCGCCGTCATGTCACGCCCGTGAACGCGGGCGGGAATTCGGCCTCCCCTCAGGGGATCTGGCAGTCGGCGGCGCCCGGCAGCTTGGAATAGTGGCAGGATCCTCCCGTCACACCTTCGGGCTTGGTGGTGGTCTGGACAAACTGGGTCAGCCAGTCCGGCTTGTTGGGCGAGGCTTAGGTGGGGAAGGGTTGCGGTCGTGGCCGGTGCAATTGGCCCGTGTGTCGGCGACGAAGTCCCCGGGCAGCGCGAGGGAGAAGCCCAGCGGACCGTTCGAGGGATAATCCGTGTCCTTCACCGCCCAGACGCCGCAGGCCGTCTTGCATGCGTCGAAGATGCCGGGGTTGGCGCTGGCCTAGAGGGCGCCGCGGGAGGAAGATGGCGGCAGAGCTATCGCGTCGGCCGGCAATAATTTCTATCTTGTGGCCGGCCGTCGCCCACCCATAGCTTGGGCGGTTTTTGGGGGATTGGATCTGAGCGTTCGGACCGCCCCCGTCCTCTTACATGAAGCCATCGGGGAAATCACATGACCGGACATCATCGTCGTGACCTTCTGAAAGCCTCCCTCGGCACCGGCCTTCTGCTGACGGCCGCGCCTTTCATCGCTCGCCGGGCCCTGGCGGACGAGACCACCTTCCAGCAGGCGCAGCGGACCAAATCCATCACCGTCGGCGTCGCCAATGAGAAGCCCTATGGCTATGTCGATACCGACAACAAGGCCACCGGCGCCATCGTCGAGGTCCTGCGCGCGACCCTGGCGCCCTATGGCATCGCCGATGTGCAGGCCAAGGTCGGCGCCTTCGACACCCTCATCCCGGGGCTCCTGGCGAAGCGCTTCGACGTGATCGGCGCCGGCATGTATGTGAAGCCGAAGCGCTGCCAGCAGATCGCCTTCTCCAATCCGCTGACCCAGGCGGGCGGCGCCTTCGCCGCCAAGAAGGGCAACCCGAAGAACCTGCACAGCCTGACCGATGTGGCCAAGGACAGCTCGGCCAAGATCGGGACCCAGCTCGGCACCAGCCAGGTGGACGAGGTGAAGCAGGCGGGCATTCCCGAGGACCGCGTCACCCTGTTCTCCAAGGATACCGAGGCGCTGGCGGGGCTGCAGGCGGGCCGCGTCGACGTGATCTACTTCCCGGATCTCGAGATCAACAATCTGCTGGTCACCAGCGCCGACAGCAGCCTCGAGCGCGTCCAGCCCTACGTCCAGATCCTCGATGCCCAGGGCAAGCAGGTTTACAACTATCAGGCTCTCGGCCTGCGCAAGGAGGACACCGACCTGCTGGACGCCATCAACAAGCAGCTCGCCGAGATGCTCGCCAATGGCAAGCTGCTGGCGATCCTGCAGCCCTTCGGCTTCTCGGCCAATGAGCTGCCGCCGGCCGATGTGACCGCGCAGAAGCTTTGCGCGGCCTGAACGGAGAATTGTTCGACGGGGTGAGGGAGACCTCGCGCTGAAGCTCCCGCAGCCCTTCGACCTGCTGCCCGTATTGCTGAGCGGCGTCGTCACCACCCTCGAGGTCACCTTGGCCTCGGCGGTGGTGGCCCTGCTGCTCTCCTTTGCGATCGGGCTGATGCGGCTCTCGCCCCTGCGGCTGCTTCGCTTCGTCGCCGGCTTCTATGTCGAGGTGATCCGCGGCACCTCCGCGCTGGTGCAGCTCTTCTATCTCTTCTTCATCCTTCCGGTCGTGGGCATCCGCATCGATCCCTTCTCCACCGCGGTGCTCGGCATCGGCGTCAATATCTCGGCCTATGGCGCCGAGATCGTGCGGGCGGCGATCCGCGACATCGACCGCGGGCAATGGGAGGCCGCCACGGCGCTGGACATGCCGCGGCTCTTGGCGCTGCGCCGGATCATCCTGCCCCAGGCGCTGCTGGTCATGCTGCCCTCCTTCGGCAATCTGATGGTCGATCTCTTGAAGCTGACCTCGCTGGTCTCGCTGATCACCTTGACCGACCTCACTTTCGCCGGCACGGCGCTGATCACCACCACGGGCCGGCCGGGGCAGGTCTGGGGGCTGGTCCTCGTCCTCTATTTCCTCATGGCGACGCCCATCGGCTGGCTCACCCGGCGGCTCGAGACCGCGATGGCGGCCCGCCAGCGCGGGCGGAGCTGAGGCGCCATGAAGCTCGACCTCAGCTTTGCCCTGGAGATTCTGCCCGCCCTGCTGCGCGGGGCGATCGTGACGGCCGAGGCGACCTTCGGTGGCATGGCGCTGGCCCTTGTCGGCGGGCTGGTGCTGGCACTCGGCCGGCGTTCGCGGGTACCGGGCCTGTCGCGGCTCTCGGCCAGCTATGTGCTCTTCATGCGCAACACGCCGCTGCTGGTGCAGATCTATTTCCTGTTCTACGTCCTGCCCTTCGCCGGGATCATGTTCGGGGCGCTCACCACCGGCATCCTCGCGCTCGGGCTGAACTACAGCGCCTATATCGCCGAGGTCTATCGCGCCGGGATCGATGGCGTGCCCCAGAGCCAGTGGGAGGCCGCGCGCGCGCTCGACTTCTCCTCCGGCCAGACCTGGCGGCGGATCATCCTCCCCCAGGCTCTGCCGCCGATGCTGCCGGTCCTGGGTAATTATCTCATCGGCATGTTCAAGGATTCGCCCTTGCTGGCGACCATCACCGTGCCGGAGATGTTCGCCGCCGCCGAGCATATCGCCGGCGAGACCTATCGCTACAATGAGCCCTATACGCTGCTCGGCCTGATCTTCCTCTGCCTCAGCTATCCCGCCTCCCTGGCCGTGCGGCAATTGGAGAAGCGGTTTGGAAAAGTCTAGCCCGATGCCCGAGGCGGCGCAGAGCCTCATCCGCTTCCGCCAGGTGCGCAAATCCTATGGCGAGCTCCGGGTGCTGGACGATCTCGACCTCGACATCGCCGAGGGCGAGAAGGTCGCCATCATCGGGCCCAGCGGCTCGGGAAAGACGACCATCCTGCGCCTGCTCATGACATTGGAGCGCTACGAATCCGGCACCATCGAGGTGGGCGGTGAGCTGCTGGGCCTGCGCCGCGACGGCGACCGCCTGGTGCCCGATACCGAGGCGCATCTGCGCCAGGTGCGGAAGCAAATCGGCATGGTCTTCCAGCACTTCAATCTGTTCCCCCATATGACGGCGCTGCAGAACGTCATCGAGGCGCCGATCCGCGTGCTCCGTCTCAGCCGCCGCGAGGCGGAGGAGCGCGCGCGGGATCTCTTCGCCATGGTCGGGCTGCAGGAGAAGGCGGCCTCCTATCCGCGCCATCTCTCCGGCGGCCAGCAGCAGCGGGTTGCCATCGCCCGGGCGCTCGCCATGCGCCCACGCATCATGCTGTTCGACGAGGTGACCTCTGCCCTGGACCCCGAGCTGGTGGGGGAGGTGCTGCAGGTGATCCGCCGCCTGGCCAAGGAATCGGGGATGACCATGCTGATTGTCACCCATGAGATGTCCTTCGCCCGCGACGTCGCCGACCGCATCATCTTCATGGAGAAGGGGCGGATCGTGGAGGCGGGGGAGCCGGGCGTCATCTTCCGCGACCCCCGCAGCGAGCGGACCCGCGCCTTCCTGAAGGCCGTCCTGGAGCGTTGAGCATGAGTCAGCCCGTCGACATCGAAAGCCTGCGGCGCAGCGAATTCCCGCTGACGGAGTCCTGCGCCTATCTGAACCACGCCGGCACCGGGCCTTTGCCGCGCCGCCATGTAGCGGCGGCCAGCGCCTTCCTGGCGGCCTGCTGCGAGGGCAAGCCGCCGACCACCCTGGCCCAGTCCGAGATTCAGCTGTCCGCCCTTCGCGGCCGCGCCGGCGCGCTCATGTCCGCAGGCGCGGAGGACATCGCCGTGCTCTCCCACACGACCCAGGCCCTGGCCCTGGTGCCGCTGGCGCTGGACTGGCAGGAGGGCGATGAGGTCATCACCTTCGAGAAGGACTATCCCAGCATCGTCTTCTCCCTGATGCGCCTCAGGCGCCTGGGGGTGAAGCTGAGGTTCATTCCCGATCGCGGCGGGCGCTTCGAGCTCGAGGATCTGCGGGCGCTCCTCACCCCGCGCACCCGGCTGATCAGCCTGAGCCTGGTCAATTTCGTCACCGGCTTCCGCGCGCCCATCGAGGAGATCGGCGCCCTCTGCCGCGAGCGCGGCATCTGGCTCGTGGTCGATGCGGTGCAGGCGCTGGGGGCCATTCGCGTTCATGCGCGCGACCTGGGGGCCGATATCCTGGCGGCCCATGGCTACAAGCATCTGCTGAGCGGCTATGGGGTGGCGCTCTGCTATTGCTCGCCGCGGGCCCGCCAGGAGCTCGACATCACCATCCCCGCCTGGCCCGGCACCATGGCCAATGCCGATCCTTCGGCCATGCTCGACTATGAGGGCGCTGTCTTCACCGGCGATGCGCGGCGCTTCGAGCCGGCGGTGCCGAATTTCGCCGGGCTCTTCGGCGCCAACGAGAGCCTTCAGCTCTTGTTGGATGTGGGGCCGGCGGCGATCGAGCGCCGCATCTTCGGATTTCTCGACGATCTTCTGCCCGAGCTGGAAGGCCGCGGCTATCGGGTGGCGAGCCCGCGCCGGCCGGCCGAGCGCTCCAGTCTGCTGACCTTCGCCTGCCCACCGGGGGTGGACAGCGTCCTGCTGGCGAAAAGCCTCAACGAGCGCGCCGTGTTCTGCTCGCTGCGCGAAGGGATGATCCGGCTCTCGCCGCATTTCTACAATATCGCCGCCGATTTCGAGCGGCTTCTGGAATGCCTGCCCGCGGCAGGCAAGTGACGCTCTAGCAAGGAGACGAAAAAGCATGGCCGGCCCCTTCCTCGACCGAGATCGCGCATCGCGGCTGATGGCCGCGGCGGGCATCGACGCGCTGGTGATCAGCGAACCCGAGGTCTTCACCTATGCCACGGGCGTCAGCCCCGGCGTGCCGGCCCTGTTCCGGCGTGCCGGTGCCGCCTTCGCCGTGATCCCGGCCGATCCCGACGCGCCCGCGGCGGCGGTGATCGGCGATCTCTACCGCGAGAATTTCCTCGCCCGCTCGCCCATCGCCGAGGTCGCGACCCATCCCATCTGGATCGAGACGGTGGACGTCACCAGCCAGCTCGCCGCCGGCAGCAACCGCCCGATCGACGAGATGGTGCGCGAGGCCTGGTCGGCCAGCGGCCGCCCGGCCGATTTCGCCCGCCCTGCCACCTTCGACCTGCAGGCCTCCCTCAGGGCCCTCAAGGGCATTCTCGGCCGTCGCGGTCTGGCGAAGGCGCGGCTGGGCTTCGATCTCGATTTCGTGCCGGCCAACGATCTGGCTTCCATCAAGGCGGCCCTGCCGGAGGCCCGCATCGCCGATGGCTCCCCGGTGCTGGTCCGGCTGATGGTGGTGAAGGCGCCGGGGGAGATCGAGCGGTTGCGGCTGGGCGTGGGGCTGGGGGAGGCCGGGGTCGCCGCGGCCATGGCCCGGATCGCCCCGGGGCAGGGGCCGGAGGATCTGCGCGCGCTCTTCCGCGAGGGCGTACGCCAGGAGGCCCACAAGCGCGGCGTCCCTCAGCCGAGCCAGACCTGGGAATATATCGCCATCGGCCCCGATCCCTGGTCGCCCGCGGGCCGTACGGCGCCGGGGGCGGCGATCAAGATCGACGTCGGCTGCATCATCGACGGCTATTCCTCGGACAGTTCGCGCAATTTCGTGGTGGGGACGCCCAGCGCCCATCAGCGCCAGGTCCATGAGGCGATCGAGGCGGCTTTCGCCGCGGGGCTGGCGGAGATGAAGCCCGGCAATCCCATCGCCCAGGTGCATCGCGCGGCGACGGCCGAGATGCACCGCCATGGTTTCGCGGGCTACAGCCGGGGCCATTTCGGCCATGGCATCGGCTATTCGGTCTTCTCCGAGCAATGGCCCTTCATCGCCGCCGATGCCGAGGTGCCGCTCGAACCCAATATGGTGCTGGCCTACGAAATTCCCTTCTACATCAACGGCGTCGGCGCTTTCAATCTGGAGGACCAGATCCTGATCACCGAGCGCGGCCATGAATCCATGAACCACCTGCCCCGCGGCCTGGTGCAGGTGGGTTAGCGCTTTCGGCACCCGTGGGGAAATGGCGCTTGCGCTCGGCGACGATTGGTGAGCACGTCATCCGAGCAGGAGGAGATGTGAGCTCCTCCATGGGCGAGTCGGGAACGACTCGCGTTCGCCCGACATCCTGTCCCAGTGAAAGGTCTCATCCGTGAGCAGACGCGCTCTGATCTTCGTGCAAAGTCGTGACCCCGAAGGCGAAACCTATATCGGGGCAAAGATGGTCGATCCCGCCCCCCGGATGGGCAACCATGTGACGTTCATGCATGAAGGCTCGATGCAGAAGGTGCGCGTTGCCGAGATCAGGCCCTCCGGCTGGAACATCGATTCGGAGACCGTTCCCACTCTCCGCGTGATGCGGGACTAGTGGGAATCAAAGTGGGAAGCCGGTAAACGAGATGCAGGTATTCGTTCGCGACAACGACATCAATTCGGCGCTGCGCGTGCTCAAGCGGAAGATGCAGCGCGAAGGATTGTTCGGCGAGCTGCGCCGCCGCCGCTCCTACGAGAAGCCCTCGCAGCGGCGCAATCGCGAGCTGGCCGAAGGCGTGCGCCGCCGGCGCAAGGCGATGCGCAAGCGGATGATCCGCGAGGGGTACTAGACGACCCTGCGCCTGGCGAAGGCCTCAGCGTCTGCGTGAAGGAGACGCATTGCCCTATCTCGTGAAATGGAAGATGACGGAAGGCGGCCAGGTCTTTCAATCCGCGGCCGCCTATCTGGTGCCCGCTATGGCGATCGACTTCGCCTGCACCATGCTGAAGCGCGAGCCCCGCGAGATCTGGATCGAAGGCCCCGGCACCGTCCGGATCGAGCGCGCCACGATCTTCAGAAGCTGCCAGGACCAGGGCCCGCCGGTCTATTTCCCCAAGGCAAAAGCGTCCCTTCGGCGGGCTTGAGCCGTCCCGTTTCTTCCGTCACCCCCGCGAAAGCGGGGATCCTGGGCGAGCGGCAAACTTCCGAGCATGTGGCCCTGGATTCCCGCTTTCGCGGGAATGACGACAGAGAGCGAAGTCAGCCCCCCTCATCCGGCCTATCGACCGACTTGTGGGACAGCCTGTCCAGATCCTCGAGAACGCTGGCGATGAGCTTCTGGCGGCGCTGATCCTGCGCCGCCGCGGTTTCGGCAAAGAGCGTGATCAGGTAATGCGCCTTCTCGGCCACCTCGGCCCAGGTGGAGGAGGGGGCGACGAGGAGGAATTTCTCCAGCTCCTGCTGCCGCCGGCGCAGCTCCGCCTGATCGGCCGCGACCTCGCCGCGCCGGCGGCGGATATCGGTCGCCCTTTGGGCGGCCATGCCGCGATGCTCGTCGAGCGCGATCGGATCGTCGTCGGTCATGGGCCTCTTGCCTCTTTTTATGTGCCGAGCCGAGGCCTTCGGCCCCGGGGAGTCAGGTGGAGGAGTCAGGTGGAGGAGGGTGGCGTCGGCGCGCGCAGGATCATGCGATAGCAGTCGAGGCTGCGGCTGAGAAACTCATAGGTGGCGCCCCAGAGATAGAGGCGGAAGCGCCGGTAGTTGAAATCGCCGAAGCGCTCGATGACGAATTCCCGGTTGGCGTCGAAATTGCGCGCCCATTGCCGGAAGGTGAGGAAGTAGCTGTTGCGGTCGTTCAGGATCTCCATCACCTCCAGCGGGGTCTTGGCAAGCTTGTCGAGGAAGTCGTGCAGCACCAGGAAGGAGTGGTTGCCGCCGTAGATGTATTTGACCATGAAGGAGGAGAGCTCGTACTTCTTCGTGCAGGCGCTGCCGTCGAGGAAGATGTGCTTGCCCGGCTTGATCAAGGTCAGGAACTTGTCCAGCACGGGCTTGTACTGCGGCAGATGCTCGATCACGCCCATGATCACGATGGCGTCGTATTTGCGGTCGGTCTGGTACTGCAGCAGGTCGGAGAAGATCAGCTCCCAGTCGAAACCGAGGCTCTTGCCCTTGTTGGTCAGGTAGTCGACGGAGACCTGGGAGATGGTGATGCCGGTGCATTTGACGCCCCGGCGCGAGGCATATTCCATCCAGGCGCCCCAGCCGGGACCGATCTCCAGGATATGGTCGCCGGGCTTGAGCTCCAATTTCTCGAAGCAGTAGTCGAATTTGCGCAAGGTGGCGACATCGAGAGTCTCGTCCGCCGATTCATAGACTCCCTGGGTGTAGCAGGGCGTCTTGGGGTCGAGAAAGCTCAGGAAGAAATCGGGATCGATGTCGTAATGCGCGGTGATCGCCTGCCGGTTGGTGTGAACCTGGCCGAAGATCAGGGGCTGGATGAAGCGCCAGGCGTAGGTCAGCAGGTGGAAGTCCTTCATCGACCCCCGGAGCTGGAACGGGCTCAGCATGTCGCCCTCGAGGTCGATGTCGCCGGCGAGATAGGCATCGCCGAAGCGGCCTTCGTCGAGGCTGGTGACGGCCCGCAAGGCCCGGGCATTCTTCAGCGTGACATGGAAGCTCGCGGCATCGGGCCCGAAATGCTGCAAGGTCCCGTTGGGCAGAACCACGTCGAAGGAGACGGGCGAATCGGCGAAATGCGTCGCGAAGCGGCCGAGCAAGCCCCGGGCGGGGGTCGCTTCGCGCGGGCCGCTGCTGGCCGAGGGTTGCGACAGTTTCAGATCATCTACCATGGTGCCTCGCGGGCTG
>DATHQQ010000780.1:0-2590 GCA_035482595.1 Verrucomicrobiia bacterium | reverse complement strand
CATAAGGGGCCGATCCCGCGCGAGCTGCGCCCGCTCATGGGCAACCGCATCTATGGCTGCGACGACTGCCTCGCCGTCTGTCCCTGGAACAAATTCGCCCAGGCGACACAGCAGCCCGACTTCCGCCAGCGCCCGGAGCTGGAAGCCCCGGCCCTGGCGGAGCTTGCGGCCCTCGACGACGCCGGCTTCCGGCGTCTCTTTGCCGGCTCGCCCATCAAGCGCATCGGCCGCGCCCGATTCCTGCGCAATGTACTGACAGCCATCGGCAATAGCGGCCGTCGCGAGCTGCAAGCTGCCGCGCTGGCCCGTCTCGAGGATGAGGACGCGCTGGTGCGCGGTGCCGCCGTCTGGGCGCTATCGCGCCTGCTGACGGGGCCGCAGCTGCGCGAGCTCGCGGCGCGACACGCGCCGCGAGAGACGGTCACTGAGGTGGCGGAAGAATGGACTCAAGCCCTCGTCTCGCCCGGCTAGATACAATAACTTCTGCGCGCCTCAGGCTATTCGGCTATGGTCGATCGGCCGGATGTGATCTTATCCGGGCCACAGGGGGAAACATCAGCGCCAGGCACCGCATTCGTCGGCTGGGCGCAAACGGGGACTCAAATTCATGAAACGCCGATCCTTCCTCGCCGCCATGGGCGCGCTTCCGTCCGCCGTCGCAGCGAGCTCCTTCGTCGCCGCGGATTCCTTCAGCGCATCGCCTCCGGTCTTCCTGGACTACAGCCAGGCGCAGATGGACATCGCCTATGATCAATCTTTCTGGGCGGCGGACATAAACGGGCTCCAGGCGGGAGACGGCACCGCGAGCGCGGCGGCACGCGCGAAGATCCCGCCTCGCACGATGCATTACGGGCCTGGCGTCAATGATCTCATCGACGTATTCACCCCCGCCAATGCCAGCGGCGTTCCCATCATGGTCTTCACCCACGGGGGCGCCTGGGAATTCAACACCCGGCTGGATGCCTCTTATCCCGCCCCGACATTCGTGGGACGGGGGGCCGCCTATGTGACGCCCGATTTCGAAAACGTGAAAATCGTGACGCTGCCGCAGATGGTGGAGAATTGCCGGCGCGCCATGGAGTGGACCTTCCACAACGCCGCCAGCTTCGGGGGCGACCCCGCCCGCATCTACCTCTCCGGCCACTCCTCGGGCGGGCATCTGGCCGCCTGCCTTCTCACCACCGATTGGGCCGCGCGCGGCTTGCCCAAGGATGTCATCAAGGGCGGGTTGGTGATGAGCGGGATGTATGAGCTCTATCCCGTCATGATCTCCTCCCGCAGAACCTATGTTCACATCACCGCGGAGGAAGAGGCCGCTCTGAGCCCGATGCGGCACCTGGATCAGATCACCTGCCCGATCGCCGTCCTGAACGCCGACAAGGACAGCCCCGAGTTCATCCGCCAAGGGACGGTCTTCGCCGAGGCTCTGCGTGGCATGGGGCGTCTGGCCGACCGCAAGATTCTGTTCGATACCAATCATTTCGAAGAGCCCGAGGAACTGGCGAAACCGGACAGCGAGGTCAGCGCCGTGGCCTTCAAGCTGATGGGGCTGTAAGCGCGCTCCTGCCTCAGTCGGCGAAAGGAAACTGCGCCACCCCTTCGGGAATGACGACGCCCGGCAGCTTGCGCGAGGTCCAGACATGGACCGCCGCGCGGAGATCGAGGGGCTGATCCAGCGAGCCGCCTTCGATGCTGACGGTCGGCCAGTCGATGCCCTCCCGGTCGCGCCAGACACGGCTGCCGCAGTCGGGGCAGAACATCAGACGCAGGCGGCGGCCGCTGTCCGCCACCCGCACCCAGCTCTTCGGCGCACCAAGGGTGAGACGGAAATCCTCGCGCCGGACGATCGCCGAAATGCCGAAGCCCGAGGCGGTCTGCTTCCGGCATTCGCGGCAATGGCAGACATAGAGCTTCATCGGCGGGCTCGAAGCGTCATAGCGGACCGACCCGCATTGGCAGCCGCCAGTCATCGTTCAGTCAGGCTCCTGATCGAAACGCTTGACGCCTTCCGGGATGACCACGCCCTCCAGCTTGCGCGAGATCCAGATATGAACGGCGGTCGTCAGATCGATCGGGCGATCGAGGGAGCCGGCCTTGACGCTGACGGTTGTCTCCAGGGCCTCCCCATCCTCATGCCACAGCCGGGAGCCGCAATCGGGGCAGAAATTGCATCTGACCCGACCGCCGCTGTCGGCATCGCGCGTCCAGCTCTTCACGGTGCCCTGGATGAGGCTGAAGTCGCCGCGCCGGAAAATGGCCGAAATACCGAAAGCCGAAGAGGATTGCTTCTGGCACTCCCGGCAATGGCAGACGTAGAGCTCGACCGGCGGGCTCGAAATCTCATAGCGGATTGCGCCGCATTGGCAGCCGCCCGTCCGTATCGCTTCCTCCTCGGCCATGGATCCCTCCCTTTCTTGACTCACCGGCGAGAGAGCCTAAAGATGGCCGGGAACGTAACAAGAACTATTTGGTAGTGTTCTCCGGCGGCACCGGCCGCGGCCGGCCTTTCTCATCCACGGCGACATAGGTGAAGGAGCCGCTGGTCACCCGTTCCATATGCCGGCCGATGCGCCGCTGGACCCAGGCGTCG
>DATHQQ010000779.1:0-2943 GCA_035482595.1 Verrucomicrobiia bacterium | reverse complement strand
CTCGTCCTTCAGCCAGTGCTCCAGGGGGCAGACCGCCGCCGGATTGCCGGCGAAGAGCCGGTCGGTGAAGGCATCGACCTGATAGAGCGGGAGTTCCATGGCTGAACTCCCCTATCGGCGCCAGAAGGGTTTGGCAAGCTCGCCTTCGACATCGGCGCGGCTGAGCCCCATGTCCTTCAGAGCGGCATCGTCCATGGCCTGCAGCGCGCGCCGCTCGCGGTCCAGGATCCAGATTTCCAGCAGGAACTCTGTGCAACGGGTGCCGATCCGACTCATGGGCCGGATGAATAAACGATCCAGGGATATTGTACCCATTTTTCGATCCAATCTTGCCAGATTGCTGTGCGACTGAAAGGTATCAATTGACACAATCATCGGTCAATTGATACATTGTCACCATGACAAGTTGGACCCCAGACCTTTCCCATCGCGACGGCCCGCGCTACCGCGCCATCGCCGATGCCATGTCCGCCGGTCTGCAAAACGGCGAGCTCAAACCCGGCGATCGCCTGCCGACCCATCGTGACCTCGCTTATCGCCTGGGGGTGACCGTCGGCACGGTGACCCGCGCCTATGCCGAGGCCCAGCGCCGCGGGCTGCTGGAGGGCCATGTCGGCCGCGGCAGCTTCCTCGCCGGCCCACCAAGCAATTTTGGGCCGGGTAGCCTCGGCCCCTCCGGCCTGTCGCCGGGATTCGGCATGGCCGAGCATGAGCCCAGCGGCATGATCGAGCTCAGCCTCGCCTTCCCGCCCCAGTCCAGCGACGAGCTGCTGCAGCGGACCCTGGCGGAGCTTTCCCGCCAGCCCGGCATCGCCCGGCTGCTCAACTACCAGCCCCATGCCGGCATGGCCCATCATCGCGCCGCCGGCGCCGCCTGGATCGGGCGCCAGGGTTTCGAGGTGCCGGCCGATCGCATCATCGTCACCGCCGGCGCCCAGCATGGGCTCTGCATCGTCACCGGCGCTTTGCTCAATCCCGGCGATCTGCTGCTGAGCGAAGGCCTGACCTATCCGGGCCTGCGCGCCGTCGGCGAGCTCTTCAAGCTGCGGCTGAAGGGCGTTCCCCTCGATGAGAGGGGGATCGTCCCCGAGGCGCTGGAGGCCATCTGCCGCACCGAGGCGCCGCGCGCCCTCTATTGCATGCCGGGGCTGCAGAACCCGACCGGTGCCGTCATGCCGGCGGAGCGGCGCCAGGCGATCGCGGCGATTCTGCGGCGCTACGGCGTCGCGCTGATCGAGGACGACATCTACGGCTTCCTCGGCGGCGATCTGCCGCCCCTGGCGACGATGATGCCCGAGCTGGGGCACTATCTCGTCGGCACCTCGAAGAGCCTGGGGCCAGGCCTGCGCATCGGCTTCCTCGTCGTGCCACCCGGTCCCAACACCTCCTATGTCGCGGCGCTGCGCGCCACCACCTGGATGGCCCCGCCCCTGCTGGCCGAGATCGTCTGCCGCTGGATCACCGACGGCACCGCCGCCCGCATGGTGGAGGCTCAGCGCCGGAATGCGGCGGAGCGCCAGGTTCTGGCGAGCCGGCTGCTGGCGGGCTTCGACTACCGCGCCCATCCCAATAGCTTCTACGGCATGCTCCATTTGCCCCCAGCCTGGCGGGCCAACGACTTCGTCGCCGCGGGTGCGCGCCGGGGCCTGCGCCTCCGGGCGGCGGAAAGCTTCGCCGTGGATCAGGGCGCGCCGGAGGCGGTCCGCCTCTGCATCTGCGCCATCGATAGTGTCGGGATTTTGGCCGAGGGGCTGGAGCGGGTGGTAGCATTGTTGCGCGAGGGCCCGGGCGGCGCGGACAATCTGGTGGTGTGAGCCAATGGCCGGAGCCCAACGCATCCGCGGCGCCCTGTTCGAATGGTCGCGCGCCCGCTAGCATCTCTGGCCCAACAACCCGAGTATCCCCCCATGAGCAAGTCGCACCGCTACGAACTGAAGCTTCTCTGGAGCGGCGCCGCGAAAGGGCCGACGGAGAACTACGCCAAATTCTCCCGCGAATACCGCATCGAGATCCCAGGCAAGCCGCCCATCACCGGCTCGGCCGATCCCAGCTTTCACGGCGATCCGGCGCTGACCAATCCCGAGGACATGCTGCTGGGCGCGCTTTCCGCCTGCCACATGCTGAGTTATCTCGCCGTCTGCGCGCTCGGCAAGATCAAGGTCATCTCCTATGAGGATTCCGCCAGCGGCACCCTGGCGGAGATCGGCCCGCAGCGCTCCGCCTTCACCGAAGCCACGCTGCGCCCCCGCGTCGTCGTCGCCGCCGGCAGCGACCTCGCCAAGGCCAAGGCGCTCCACGACCAGGCCCACAAGATCTGCTTCATCGCCAATTCGGTGAACTTCCCCGTGCACCACGAGGCGGAAGTCAGCGTCGCTTCTGCATGAGCAAGCGAGGCCCGGCAGACTAAGGCCACCACGTTAGTCCCGTCATTCCCGCGAAAGCGGGAATGACGGAATTGGGGATCGCAATTCTACGGCCAAGAATCAACTCGCCGCTTCGACCGCGTCTCAGCCCCGCCCGGCGGCCTCGATCGCGCGGGCGATCTCGTCGACGACCTGCAGCACCAGGACCTCATCCTCGCCTTCCGCCATCACGCGGATGACGGGCTCGGTGCCCGACTTGCGGATCAGCAGGCGTCCGGATCCCACCAAGGCGGCCTCGCCGGCCCGGATGGCTTCCTTGACCAGGATCGCGTCGAGCAGCTTGGTCCCGTCCGTCACCCGCAGGCTCTTCAGCCGCTGCGGGAAGGGTGAGAACAGCCGGCCGGCCTCGCTCGCCGGGCGATCCGCGGTCACCAGCACCGCCAGCACCTGAAGTGCAGCGATGAGGCCGTCGCCGGTGGTGACATAATCGGAGAGGATGATATGGCCCGACTGCTCGCCGCCGACATTGAAGCCGCCGGCGCGCATGCGCTCCACCACATAGCGGTCGCCAACGGGGGTG
>DATHQQ010000778.1:0-3612 GCA_035482595.1 Verrucomicrobiia bacterium | reverse complement strand
CGCTGGGCGTGCTCGCCGCCGCGGTCGGCTATGGCGCGCTGGCGGTCTGGGTCTTCGAGCGCGGCGTCCGGCGCTACACCTCGGGCAATCGGATCCTGGAGCTGCGCTGACTGGCGGCGGCCAGCACGGGATGGACAGGCCGCGGCGAAGCCAGCAAGATGCGACCACCATGCTGATGAAAGACCAGCCCATTCCCATCGAGGCGATCTATGTGCCGACCAAGCGGCGTGCGACGCTCGACCCCGCGACGGTCGAGAAGCTCGCCGCGAGCATTCTCGAAGAGGGTCAGCGCACGCCCATCCTGGTGCGCCCGGATGGCGATCGCTTCGTGCTGGTCGAGGGGCTGCATCGGCTGGAGGCCTGCAAGGCGCTGGGCGAGACCAAGATCGCCGCCCTCCTGGTTCAGGCGCGAAAGGCCTAGGCGCCGGTCAAGCAAGAATATCTTTGCGCCGGCGCAAGGAAATCTTGTCGCCGGAATATGCGAAAGAAATACTCACGTCAGTTGTTACATCTTCTCGCTCCAGCACGCCGTTCCGCCCGTGCTATGTCGAGACATGCCGCGATCCGATGTCAGGAGGAGCCCCATGTCTCTGCAGAGCATCGCCATCGACACTCTGCCCGCCGTCGAGGCCGAGCTGAACTACACGGTGCCGATGGCGGAGAAGCCCCGCGACTACGCCTATGATCCGCCGCCGGGCGTGCCGCACTCCAATTCCACTCTCGAGCCCCGCCGCTTCGTCATCCACGATATGCGGCCGGTCGCCGCCCGCATTTCGCTGGACAGCCATGGCTTCGGCGCCGTCCGCCATCGCAGCGTGCTGCGCGATTTCCACGATGAGGAGGAGATCCGCCGAACATATTACCGGGAAGCCGAGGCGCTGCTGAAAGAGGTGACGGGCGCGAACCGCGTGTTCGTCTTCGATCACACGATCCGGCGCCACATTCCCGGCACCGACGACCGCCGCAACCTCGCCCGGCAGCCCGCCCGCGAGGTGCATGTCGACCAGACCGTGAAGTCGGGCCCGCAACGGGTGCGCGACCTGCTGCCGGCGGAGGCGGAAGAGCTGCTGCGCGGCCGGGTCCAAATCATCAACCTCTGGCGGCCGATCCGCGGGCCCGTCCAGGACGCCCCGCTGGCGGTCTGCGATGCGTTGAGCGTGGCGCCGGACGACCTCGTGGCCTCGGATCTCGTCTATCGTGATCGGATCGGCGAGACCTATTCCGTGACCTACAATCCCGCCCATCGCTGGTTCTATCTCTCGGCGATGACCCCCGATGAAGCCCTGCTGCTCAAATGCTTCGATTCCCGCACCGACGGCCGCGCGCGCTTCGCGCCCCATAGCGCCTTCACCGATCCGACGGCGCCACCCGACGCCCCGCCGCGAGAGAGCATCGAGCTCAGGACCTTGGTCTTCCACCCGGCCTGAAGCGTCAGGGCCTGTAAGTTCTCCACGCCTCGAAATCCTTCGTCACCGCCGCCACTGCCGCCTTCGTGGCCTCGCGCAGCCAATCGGCCGGGCGGGAATCGAGATCCTTGAGGACGGCGGCGCGTTTCGATCCGGATGCTGCGTGAATTGCACCGAGCTCGAAGCCCATGGCCTCGAGCAAACCGGCCGTCACCCGCCGTCCGGCACCGCGGCCCAGCTCGACCTTGCGCGAATCCGCCGCGATCCGGCGGACCATGTATTTGTGCCGAACTTCCAAGCTGGGATCGAGGGCCCGGTAAGGTCCGGTCGCAAGATCGAGAAATCGCGATCTCGGATCGGCTGCGCCATGGGCCCAATCCCAGGCCGAGGGCACCAGCGCCCGCGCCTCGCGGAGAATGCGCCCACCGCGCCATTCGGCACTCACCACATAGCGCGGCCGGCCCAGCCCGCCGACACCCTTCCGGCGGGCGGCGAAGCGCAGCTTCGAAGCGCCCCGCGGCAGGCTGCTCTTCAGGAGCTTCACCGCCGCCGCCGGCGGCTTGATCATGGACAACGCGTCGACCTCCTGCCAGAATCGGCGCCGCTCCTCATCGGAACAGGCGACCAGGGGACGCATCCATGTCTCCTGCTCGTCCAGCAAGGTGGGTCGCGGCTGGGCGAGCCCGCGGCGGTAGCCCGCGATGATCGCGGCCGCCGCCTCCCGATTGCCGATCGCCATCTCCGGCGCCAGCCGGGCGCTTGTCGCGAGCCGCAGAAGATCGAAGGCATAGGGCGTGACGGCGGCCTCGTCGAAGTCGTTGACGCCCCAGATCAGCCGCCCCTCGCCGTCGCGCCAGGTGCCGAAGTTCTCGAGATGCACATCGCCCACCGCGCGCAAAGCAGGCGCGTCCTTCAGCGCCGGACATATCGATTCGATTCGGCGGGCCCAGCGGAAGAAGGTCGCGCGCAGGAAGATGAAGGCATCGAGCCTCATCCGCTCATGCTTGTAGGCGAGGTCCTTCCTGACCACGGCGCATTGCGTCTTGAGCCAGGCCTCGTAGGCCTTGTTGTCGGTGACAAAGGACATCGTCTCCTCCGCGAGGCGAGCGGGACTCTCTCCTGCCGTCATTCCCGCGAAAGCGGGAATCCAGGGTCGTCGTCTCGCTTGTTGCCCTGGATTCCCGCTTTTGCGGGAATGACCAGACAGGGGGAGGCGACGATCATCCCTCCGCCTTCGCCGCCCGCAGGCGCTGGGCGTAGACGTTGATGATGAGGGCGGCGAGCAGGATCAGGCCGCGGATCAGGATCTTCAGGAAACTGTCGATGTCGATGTGGTCGAGGCCGTTGTTGAGCACCCCCAGCACGAAGAGCCCGACGATGGTGTTGGGAATGCCGCCCTGGCCGCCGAAGAGGCTGGTGCCGCCCACGACCACGGCGGAAATGGAATCCAACAGATAATTGTCGAACTCGTTCTGCTGGGCGCTGCCGAAATGGGCGACGCCCAGCACGCCGGCGATTCCCGAGCAGACCGCCGAGATCACCATCACCGATCCCACGATGACCCGCGTATTGACGCCGGAATATTCCGCCGCCTCGCGATTGCCGCCGACCATATAGACGTAGCGGCCGAAGCGCGTATAGGTCAGCACGACATGGGAGAGGGCGAGGATGATGCCCGCGACGATGATGATCCAGGGCACCGGCCCCAGGGAAGCGCTACCCAGAGTGACGATCACATCGGGCATGGCATAGGCGATCTGGCCGCGCACCAGCATGGCGCAGATGCCCGAGCCGATCTGCAGCATGGCCAAGGTCATGATGAAGGAGGGAATGCCGATCTTGGTGATGCCGAAGGCATTGATCATGCCGAGGACCAGGCAGCTCACCAGGCCCAGCAGGATCGCCGCGCCACCCGGCAGGGGCACATTGGCGATGGCCACGCTCGCATCCTGGAGGGTGAAAAAGGCGACGATGATCCCGGTGGCATTGGCGACGCTGGCGACACTGAGGTCGATCTCGGCGCAGAGGATGACGAAGGTGAGCCCCGCCGCCATGATCCCGGTGATGGAGATCTGGGTCAGGATGTTGGAGAAATTGCCGACGGTCAGGAAGGAGGGGCTGGCCAAACTGAAAAAGACGACGAGGACCAGCAAGGTGATGAACGGCGCGATATTGCGCAGCTGCCCGCGCAGCCAGCCGCGCCAAT
>DATHQQ010000777.1:0-2034 GCA_035482595.1 Verrucomicrobiia bacterium | reverse complement strand
TTGAGCGGCAGCCGCCCGCCGGGCAGCAGCAGCACCCCCGGCAAAGGGAAGATCGGCAGGGTCGTGGGCAGATCGGCGAAAGCCGGATCGAAGGGCGATGGCCCCCCGGTTTGCGCCCCGGCCTTCGTCGCCCCTGATCGCGCTGTGGGGCCCTCCGGCTTCGGTGTCTTGCTCAATTCGGCTCGGCTCAACGGAACAGCAGGGAGGAGAGCCGCCGGCGGCCCGAGAGCGTCAGCGGATGGGCGGGGCCCAGCGCCTCGAAGAACTTGACCAGCTGCTTGCGCGCGGCCTCCTCGTTCCAGGGCCGGTTGTGCTGGACGATCTCCAGCAGCTCGTCCAGCGCCTTCTCCTGCTCGCCCGAGGCATAGAGGGCCAGCGCCAGGTCGTAGCGCGACTGCCAATCCTTGGGATCGGCCGCGACCTTGGCCTGGAGCTCGCTCAGCTGGCCCAGTGCGCCTGCCGATTGCTCCGCCAGCTCCAGCGCCGCGGTCGCCTTGGCGACGGCCGGCGCCACGCTCGTCTCGGGCAGCTTCGGGGCCGGCACGCGGGCGAGCACCTCGCGCGCCCGCTTCAGCTCGCCGGCGGCGGTCAGCGCCTGGGTGAGGCCGGCGAGTGCGGCGACATTGTCCGGCTCATGGGCCAGCACCTCGTTGAAGATGGCGCTCGCCATGCCATGGTCGCCCGCTTCAAGTGCGGCCTCGGCGTGCTCGAGGGCCTCCTCGGCGGGCGAGGGGCCGAGCTCGGCCCCGCCCAGCTCCGCCAGCTTGGCGACGAAGCTCTTGATCTGGCTGTCGGGCACCGCGCCCACGAAGCCGTCCACCGGCCGGCCCTGGAAGAAGGCATAGACCGCGGGGATCGACTGGATGCGCATCTGCTGCGCCAGCGGCTGGTTCTTGTCGACGTCGATCTTGACCAGGCGCACGGCACCCTTGGCCTCGATCACGGCCTTCTCCAGCGCCGGGCCCAGCGTCTTGCAGGGGCCGCACCAAGTGGCCCAGAAATCGACGATCACCGGCACCGTCTGCGAGGCCTCGATCACATCGGCCACGAAGCCCTTGGTGTCGCTGTCCTTAATCAGGTTACCGGCGCCATTGGCCGCGCCATCGCGCGCCGCGCCGATCAATTGATCCATGCTCATTTTGCTATCCTCTTCTGGCCTCTAACATGGTCCCCGCCGAGCCCTGCGGCAAGTCGGGCGGCCCCTGCCCATTCCGCATAGCCCCCTCGCCCCCATCCCCGGAGTCCCCTCGCCCCCGGAACGGGGGAGAGGGTCAGGGTGAGGGCGTCCCTCGAGCGACCAATGCGAGAGCTTATATAGACCCGGGCACCCCCCGGAAACCTCGACGAGACCCCGCCTCACCCAAGATCCATCACCTGCGCCTGATGGCCGCAGGCCTCGATGAACCGCAGCAAATCCCGCGGCGAAATCGCGGTCGTCCGGTCATTGGTCAGCGGGTGCACGTTCACCGGGTCATGGGCCAGCAGCCCGGCATCGATCACCACCCGCACCGCCTGCCCCCGGTCGTTGATCAGCCCGAAGGGCGTGACGGCCCCCGGCACCACCCCCAGATGGGCCATCAGGCGCTCGGCGCTGGCGAAGGAGACCTTGCCGGCCCCGATCCGCGCCGCCAGCGCCTTCAGGTCGATCCGCCGGTCCTCCTCCGCCACCACCAGCCACATCGCCCCCTTCTTGTCCCGGAGGAACAGGTTCTTCACATGCCCGCCCGGCAGTGCGCCCCGCAGCGCCTTGGCCTCCTCCACCGTGAAGACCGGGGGATGGCTGACGGTGCGGCAGGCAATGCCGAGCTCGGCCAGCCGGGCGAGGAGCTGCTCGGGCGTGGTCGGCGGGGTCGCGGTCGGGATAGCGGCCGCGGGCGTGGGATCAGGGCTGTCGGACATGGGGCGAGGGCTTAGCCGAAGGCGGCAGCGGTCTCAAGGCGGTCGAGCGCCCCAGCCGGCTCTCCGGCCGACTCCGGCCGAGCCCTCTTTCTTCCCCCGCCCCCTGCATGCGCTTCGAGGGGGGCGGGCCGGGGT
>DATHQQ010000776.1:0-10025 GCA_035482595.1 Verrucomicrobiia bacterium | reverse complement strand
ATATAGCGGGTGAGACACAGCGCCGTCACCCCGTAGACCATGGCCATCATGAGCAGCGGCGGAAAATGCTCGACCACCGGCTTGCCGAGGGTGAACCCCACAGCCCAGAGGATCTGCACGGCAATGGCGATCGCGACGTCGAGGGATTTCATGCCTGGATTTCATGCGCGGACGACGGGAGATACTCATCGATCGGCGGGCAGCCTAGCGGGGAAATTCCTAAGGAGCCAATGATCCTTGGGCGCTGTGGCCCGTGACGGCGGATTCGGCGCAAAAGGCGACGGATATGGGCCAAAGCTTTGTCCTGCAACCGAAACCGGGGAGCGGTGTTAAGGTGAGTCGGAATGAACGCTCGCCGGGGGTGGCGACCCATCCAGCATAGGAGCGACTCCGTGATCCACCCTTCTCAAGAGCGCAAATCCGCCCCCTCGAGGCATGCCAAGGCCCGGACCCTCGGCCTTCCCGCGCCGAGCTTTTCCATGGCCGCCCTTGCCTATCTCGCCACGGCTATCGCCGTGCTGGGTTTGGGAATCCTCGCCGCCTCGCTTTAGCTCGTGCCGACCGCCGGTCTTGCGCGGTGTGCGCGAGGCACGGGCATCGGAACTTCGGCTGCGCCATGGCGTTACCCCAGCGAGCAATTCGAACATGTAGTTCCATTTTCATGGAGAGCACCCATGGCAACGAGCAACGAGACGCTGAAGCAGAAGGAAGTCGGGCGGCTGATTTCCGCCGACAAGGTTCAGGGAACCCCCGTTTCCAACGCTGCCGGCGAGCGGATCGGTTCGATTGAAAATGTGATGATCGACAAGCCCTCGGGTCGCGTCGCCTATGCCGTCATGTCCTTTGGCGGCGTGCTGGGCTTCGGCAAGAGCCGCTATCCGCTGCCGTGGGATCTGCTCGAATTCGATCCGACGCTGGACAGCTATGTCGTCGATCTCGATCCCGATGTGCTGGAGGGTGCGCCCGTGTACGAGGAGGGGACGACCAATTGGGCCGATCAGGCCTGGGGCCGTCGCGTCTACGACTACTACAAGGTCCCGCCCTACTGGATCTGACGGGCGGCTCCGAAGCGGAATATCAACAATCGACAGGAGCGGTTCCGCAGCGCGGGGACCGCTCGCGCAGAAGTGAGGTCAAGATGGCGTACAACACCGGCGGACGGATTATCAGCGGACGAGAGGCGCGGCTCGGCGAAGGAGCCCGCCCGGAGGACAAGCGTGTGGTCTCCGGCATGGACGCGAAGCAGGGCATCAAGCTGGGAGTCATGCGCTACGTACTCGTGGTCTCCATGTCGCTGGTGATCATCGGCTTCGCTCTCGCCTGGGTCGTTCAGCGCCTGTAGCCATGAGCAGCATGAACCGTCGCGCGGCAGCCGATCCGAAGCAGCCGTCCGAGGGTCTTCAGCGAGAGCCCGCGCCGGACGAGCTGCCATCGGAGAATCCGCCGGCGGAGCTCCCGCCGGAGCGCGATCCGCCACCTGGCCCCATTCCCCAAGAATTTCCGCCATCGCCTTCCCCGGGCGAGATGCCGCCGGGTGAATCCCCGCCTGGCGAAGTTCCGGTGATAACCGATCGAAGCTTGTCGGTTGCCCCTGGACCCCGGCAGTCGCCGGGGTGACGGGAGAGAGGAAGCGGCTTACGCGACAATAGCGTTATTGGCTCTACCGCCGCCGTCCGCGCACCTGACCTCTCTTCTCGTCATTCCGGCGAGAGCCGGAATCCAGGGCCACGTGTCCGGCTGCCTGCCGTTCGCCCCCGGATTCCGGCTTATGACGCAAGAGGATTAGCTCAAGGAGCGCGCGGTCTTCCGCCAGACGGGCATGGTGCCTTGGGCCGGCGCACTGCCGGCCGGCTTGAACAGGTGGCGCAGGTCTTCCCGCACCGCTTGGCCGGAATCCAGGTCCCAGCAATTGATGATGGCGAGGCGAAAGCCGCCGGGCGGCATGGCGTGGTGCTCCGGCGCCACCGTCTCGTCGAAGGTGATCTGGATGGAGGAGATCCCCGGCCGGCGCAGCAACTGGGCAACCGCGGCGCGGTCGATGGTCCAGCGCAGGTCGTGATCGCCGAACAGCACGACGCTGTAGCCTTCCCGACGGACATCGGTAAATTTCCAGACTCCCTCGGCATAGAGCCTGACGACGGCCGTCAGCCATCCCGGACCATTCAGGTCCAGCCATTGCTCCGCCATCCGCAGGTGGCATTCCAGCATGCGCCCGCCGATGGTCTCGATATTGACGATTCCCGTGAAGCCCTGGAGGTATTTCCGCAGCCAGTCTCCGAGATAGGCTTCGAGCGCCGGATCGGATCCAGCATGTATCGTCCAATAGTCGAAGGTCCCTTCGGCCGGCGCATGCTTTCCGGTCGTGTGGCGCCACCACCGCGGCTGGCCGTTCTCCATGGCGACATCGGTCGAGACATGGGCGCCGGTGAACAGGGGCATCCAGAGATGACCCGGCTGCAGCGAGGCGGCATATTCCGCCTCGTCGTGAATCACCCGCCCGCCTGTCCCCATCCCCCGCATATTGTAGATGGGCTTGGAATAGACCGGATATTCCTTGGGGATCGTGCCATGGGGACCATGGGGCAGCCCCTGGGTCTCGCAGATCAACAGCTTGTTGTGGACCCAGCGGAACTTCGGATAGAGCTCCCAGGCCGACACCTCGTCCACGGGGATCACCACCCCTGTGGGCACCGGCTCCTTCTCGAAGTACTGCTCGCGCCAGGGGTCCACGCCTCGGAAGGGCTTGGATTGGTCGTGGAGCATGGTCTCGATTGCCTCGCTGCTGAGATCGCCCGCGTTGCGCCCACAATAGACGGGCTCGGCCGCCTCTCTGACAGCCGCTGCCCAGGACTCAATTAGGCCATCGGACGCTTAATTCAACAAGCGATCAACCGGACATTCGGCCGGAGGTTCCGGCCTCCGCCAGCCCGGCCGCCCCTCAGTTCTTTTTATCCTTGTCGCGGTGGTAGTCGAAGGTGGCGTTGATCATGTCCAGGAGATGCTGGCCGCCGGTGGTCGGGGGGTATTTTGCTGGCCGGTCAGGGCCCCAGCAGGTCTCGAGGCAGGTGAGATCGGCGTTGAAGTCCGGGTCGAAGAAAAAGGGCAGGGAATAGCGGTCCTTGCCCGAGGTATTGATCACCCGGTGCATCGTCGAGGAGAAGATGCCGTTGGTCCAACGCTCCATCATATCGCCGATATTGACCACGAAGCTGCCCTCGACATAGGTGGCGTCAATCCACTCGCCGGCGCTGTTGCGCGCCTGGAGCCCGCCGACCGGATCCTGGGCCAGGATGGTGAGGCAGCCGAAATCCGTATGGGCGCCCGCGCCCAGCCGCTCGTCGGAGATGCGGCCTTCATGCGGGGGGTAGTGAAGAGGCCCGAGGGTCGCCATGGGGCCCGTCAGCCAGCGGTCGAAATGATCCTCCGGCAGCTCGAGGGCGAGAGCGAAGGCATGCATGATTTCGCGCCCCAGCTTGACCAGGGCGTCGTAGCAGGCCTGCATCGTCTTGCGCCAGCCAGGCAGGTCGCTCGGCCATTGATCGGGCCCGTGCAGCGGCAGGCCGGCCTTGACCAGAGGATGATCGGGGGAGAGGTCGCGCCCGATCTTGATGCCTTCCTTCAGATCGCCGGCATAGCGCTGCTTCTTCGGATCGAGATTCTCGCCGCCCAGGCCGAAATAGCCGCGATGGCAGGGCGATTTCTCGATGGCGATCTCCCGCTTCTTCTCCACCGGCAAGGCGAAGAACCGGCGGGCCTCCTCGAAGGTCCTGCGCGTCAGCGCCGGCGGCACCCCGTGATTGATCAGATAGAAGAAGCCGATGTTGCGGCAGGCCTCGCCGATCTGCCGTGCCACGGCCTTGCGCTCCGCCGCGCCGCCCCTGAGGAAAGGGCCGAAATCCACGACCGGAATCTGGTCGAGAGGCACGCGCGCGGCGATCAGGGTGGAATCCAGCTGGGCCGAAACCGTCTGCTGCGCCGTCATCGCCGCCTCCGTCAAATCTTGTTGAAACCTACCACAGGAAAAATGGTATCTCCAACAACGCCGCGCTCTTCAAGGCGTGCGCCGGAGCTCGAGGTAGGACCGATGACGGCAGAGCGCAACCATCTTCTCGGCATCGACCTCGGCGCCGGCAGTCTGAAGGCGACCTTGATCCGGCGCGACGGCAGCCTCGCCGGCGAAGGCTCTCATCCCATCCAGACCCGGACCCCGAAATTCGGCTGGTCGGAGCAGGATCCCGACGAATGGTATCAGGCGCTCTGCCGGGCGGTGCCCGCGGCCCTCGACGCTGCGCGCCTTCCCGCCGCCGCCATTGCCGGTATCGGCGTCTCGGGTGGGGCCCATATTCCAGTGCTCACCGATGCCGATGACCGGCCGCTGCGCCCCGCCATCATGTGGAGCGACCAACGGAGCGGTGCGGAGGCGCGCGAGCTGCATGAGCAGGCAGGCGATCTCATCATCCGGACCTCCCTCAACCGGGTCAATCCTACCTGGACGCTGGCCATGCTGAAATGGCTGCAGCGCCACGAGCCCGACACCACCGCTCGCGTGCGCCGGCTCTACCTCTCCAAGGACTATCTGCGCACGCGGCTGACCGGCGGCTGGGAGACGGACTACAGCGATGCGGTCGGCGCGCTCATGGCCGATGACCGTACGAAATCCTGGTCGGCCGAGCTTGCGGGGCTGATCGGCTGGTCGATGGAAACCTTGCCGCCGGTGGTCCGCCCAACCGATGTGGTGGGGCAGGTGACGGAAAGGGCGGCGCGGGAGACGGGGCTTGCCGCCGGCACGCCGGTCGTCTGCGGCTCCAACGACACCACCGTCGAATTCTTCGGCGTCGGCGCCATCGAGCCGGGCATCGGGGCCATCAAGATCGCCACCTCGGCGGTGCTGTTCCTGGCCACCCAGGGTGCCAGCGTCAATCCGCCGGTCTCCTGCTATCCCCATATCGTCGAGGGGATGTACTACACCGCCACCGGGACCAATTCCTGCGCCTCGGCGCACCGCTGGCTGCGCGACAATTTCTTCCTGCCGCCGGGCGGCGGTGACGGCAGCGCCGCCTTTGCCGAGATGGATCGCCTGGCGGCGGGCATCGCCGCGGGCTCCGAGGGTCTCATCTTCCATCCCTATCTGCTGGGCGAGCGCGCGCCCTATTGGGATCCGCTGTTACGGGGCGATTTCATCGGCATGACAATGCGCCATGGCCGGGCGCATTTCGCCCGGGCGCTTTATGAGGGCATCGCCTTCTCGATCCGCGATCTGCTCGAGGCCGCCCGCGCCCTCGGCCTTTCCTTCGGCACCATCAAGCTGATGGGCGGCGGGGCGCGCAGCGCCACCTGGCGCCAGATCATCGCCGATGTGACCGGGCTGATGGTCGAGCGGCCGGGGAATGGTGACGCCTCCTTCGGGGCGGCGCTGGTCGCGGGGATCGGGGTCGGCTTCTACGCCGATCCGCGCGCGGCGGTCGCGCAATGCGTCAGCGTTCTGGACCGCTGCGACCCCGATCCGGCCCGCCACGCGCTCTATCGTGAATTCTTCGCCATCTATAAGCAGGCGCAGGCTGCCTTGGCACCCCTCAATCATCATTTGCATGCAATTTTGGAAAAAGCGCCTAAACACCCTTAGGCCATCGGCTTTCGGGGCATTACCATGCCCAACCGCCTGCGACAAATCAGGTGCGATGCTGTTTGAGCTTGCCGTCCCGGCTCTAGATCCTAGAGTCCTGGAGCGGATCGCGATCAGGTGATGACTCCTGCTTGCGAACTCGTTCTAGGTTGCGGCAACGCCACCGGCTGCTAGTACAGGAGGTAAGGCCAAGATGACCGACAATTCAAAGCCGACCGAGGCTGAGATCCGCCAACGCGCCCATGAGATCTGGGAGCGCGAGGGACGCCCGGAATTCCGCGATCAGGAGCATTGGCTGAAGGCGGAAGCAGAGCTTGCCGCGGCCGGCCCGCAGGGCAATGAAGGCGAGGGCAGCAAGACGGCCGCGCTCGCCTTTGATCGCAGTCAGACCGAGTTCGCCCAGCGGGGCGACGTGAAGGGCAAGGCGAAGGCGGCGCGCGACGCGCTGGACGGGGCGGAGGGTGCCGAACTTCGCAAGGCGGAAGCGGCCGGCCGGGCCCGCAGCCGCGGCGAGGATCCCGAGCTCAATCGGAAGTCAGGCAAGGGCCCTACCAAGCGCGCTTGATGCAAGCGGGCCGGATACAGCGCCGAGGCTATTCATCGCGGATCACATAGGCCGCCGAAATGCCGCCGTCGGCGGCATAGGCGGCCCCTGTGATGTAGGAGGCCTCGTCCGAGACGAGGAAGGCGACGAGATTGGCCACCTCCTCCACCGTCCCCAGCCTTCCCATGGGCATATAGGGCCGCCGCGATTCCCAATTCGATTCCTCCTTGATGAAGGCGCGCACCAGGCTGGTGCCGACGGGGCCGGGGCAGACCGCGTTGAAGCGTAGTCCCTTGCGCCCATAGAGCACCGCCATCTCCCGGGTCATGGCGACGACCCCGCCCTTGGCGGCGGTATAGGCGATCTGGGGATAGGCCGAGCCAACCAAGGCGACGACCGAGGCATTGTTGACCACCGATCCGCCGCCGGCCCGCAGCAGATGGGGAATCCCGAATTTGCAGGCGAGGAAGACGCCGGTCAGATTGACGCGGATCGTCTGCTCCCAAACCGCCAGCGGGGTTTCCACCGGGCCCGTATCCTCGCCCAGCACGATGCCGGCATTGTTGAACATTAGGTCGAGACCGCCAAGCTGCTGCGCGCCCTCATCGATCATGCGCCGGCACTGTTCGGGATCGGCAATGTCGCCGGCGACCGCCACCGCCTCGCCGCCCACCGCGGCAATCCTGGCCGCCACCGCCTCGGCTGCCGGTGAGCGGATATCCGCCAGGATCACGCGGGCGCCTTCGGCGGCGAATTTCAGCGCCGCGGCCTCGCCGATTCCCCCACCGGCGCCGCTGATGAAAGCGCGCTTGCCCTTGAGCCGCATGTCGCTGTCTCCCCTCTAGCGCCCAAGTCTCGCGCTTCTGTCAGATTCGTGGCAAGTCGCAAGTTTTGTGTTGAAGCTCGCAGAATTGTCACGCTAGCCTCCCGCCCCTGATCCGGTTCAGGATGATGAAAATCGGGGCGAAACAGGGGAGCGGGGCATGGCCAGGAGCAAGAAGGACACGATCGCCGAGCAGGTGGCGGCGCTGCGGGCCGACGGGATCGAGTTCGTCCGTTTCGAGCTGCCCGATCTCCACGCCATCTCCCGCTCGAAGCTGGTGCCCATCGATGCGGTCGAGGGCTATGCCCGCAAGGGGCTCAATTTCTACGGCGGGATCCTGGCGCTGGACACCGCCTCCAACGTCATCTCGGGTGCCGGTCTCAACGACGAGATCAGCTATGCGGATTCAAAGCTGTTTGCCGATTTCTCCACTTTGCGCCGGGTGCCCTGGAAGCAGAACACGGCCAAGGTCATCTGCGACGTCGCCTTCCAGGACAACGCGCCCTACAAATCCGCCCCCCGCTATGTTCTGCGCAGCCTGATCAAGGAAGCAGCCGAGCTCGGCTTCGACGTGATGATGGGACACGAATACGAGTTCTATCTCCTCGATCGCCAGACGCTGCAGCCGCTCTTCGGCGGCGTCCATATCTTCAACACCACGCGCAACACCTATGTCGACGCCGTCGAGGTCATGCTGCGCAACCTCCAGGGCATCGGACTCGATCTCATCACCCATAATTGCGAATACGCGCCCTCGCAATTCGAGATCAATTACGGGCCGGCCATCGGCGTCGAAGCCGCCGACAAGGCCTTCACCTTCCGCAATACGGTGAAGGAAGTGGCTCATCTGCAGGGTTATCTCGCCACCTTCATGTCCAAGCCCATCAACGGCATGGCGGGCTGCGGCTGCCATTTCCATATCAGTCTGCTCGACCGCAAGACCGGCAAGAACGTCTTCTTCGATCTCGCCGACAAGGATGGGCTCTCGCTCGCCGCCCGCCAGTTCGCCGCCGGCATCCTTGCCCATGCGCCGGCCTTGATGGCGCTGGCGGGACCGACGCCCAATTGCTACCACCGCATCAAGCCCCATACCTTCGCGCCGTCGAACATCAGCTGGGGGATCGAGGATCGCTCGGCCCTGGTGCGGGTCAAGGCGACGAAGGATTCGGGGACCCATCACGAGATGCGCGGCGCCTCGGCCCTGGCCAATCCCTATCTGACCGCCGCCGGCACTTTGGCCGCCGGGCTCTTGGGGCTGAAGGGCAAGCTGAAGCTCGGACCGCAGTCCAGGGGGCCGAGCGAGGACGATCCGCAGCATGCCAGACTTCCCACCAGCCTGGAGCAATCGCTTGCCGCCCTCGAGGCGGATCAGGCCTTCGGCCAGATGCTGGGGCCCGATTTCCTGAAGCTCTTCCTCACCGTCAAGCGTCACGAGCTCGCCCGCTTCCGCAGCCACATCACCGATTGGGAGCGCAGCGAATATCTCGAGGTGTTCTGAGACGATTTTCTTTTCGTCATTCCCGCGAAAGCGGGAATCCAGGGCCCCATGCGCAGGACCTTGCGGGTTGCCCTGGATACCCGCTTTCGCGGGTATGACGAGGAAGGAAGGTGTGAATTCGATCTGATGGATCGGCGCGCTAGCAGGCCGCGAGGATGTCCTGGAGCTGGCTCGTCAGCCGTCCCTTGCGGGGCGAGAAGGAGCCGTCGAAGGCGGCGGAGCCAATGGTGAAGGCATCGCAGCCGGCGGCCTTCAGGGACTGGATCCGCGCCGGGCTGTCGACGCTGCCGGCGCAGATCAGCGTGCCGGCGCTGCCCAAGCCCTGCCGGGCCGCCTTGACCAGATCGATCGGATCGGCCTCGGTCGCCCGATAGGCCAGGAGGTCGACCCCGGCGCAGCCCATCTCCAGGAAGCGCCGGCAATCATCGGCGACCGACTCCGGCGAACCACCCAGCTTCGTCGGATGGCCGACGGGCTTGCCGGGAAAGGGGTAGTAGGCGACGGGCTTGCCCTTGATGGCGGTCATGATCTCCCGCGCATTGGCGCCGCCCAGCAGCCGGTCGATGCCGATCTCGGCGGCGACCTTCGCCGAATGCACCGCCGCCTCGGGGCTGGTGGAGACCACCTCCATATAGCTGGTGGCGCCGGCGTCCTTGACCGCCCGGTTGAGGGCATGGAGGGTCTGCTTGTCGACGCCCACATCCTTGAAGCCGACATGGCTGAGCCCGACGCCGCGGATCTCCTTCATCACCTCGAGCCCGTCGAGCACGGTCTGGTCCTGGCGGGTGAGCATGAAGATGAAATCCATCGGGGCCTCCAATCAGCGCGGCCCGGTGGCCGCCTCCCTTGCGCGATCCTCTGCTTAGCATAAATGTTGTGCTAACCGCAAAATATTTGGCAAGTGCAACTTTATCCTCGTCGGTGCGGCGGCGGCGCCCCCCAAGGAATTGTGGTTCAACGGGAATTCATGTTGGAGGTTGCAACAGTTAATGTTATGGTAACCGCAGAATATGTGTCAGTTGCCACCTTTGACCGCGCCGAAGCCGACGCGGCAATCGACAAGCGAGGCCGGATAGACCGATCATCTTGAACCATCGCTCCCGATCCTTCAGCCGGCGGGGATGCCGGATGGAAGCCGGAAACCTTATAGGGGAGAGGAGAACCGACAATGGAACGAGGCACAGCCCAACCAGCCGGTAGTGGAGCTCCGGGCAAGCTCGGCTATGACGTCGCCGACCGCGGCGATCTCCACAAGCTTCACACCAAGGCCGTCGGACTCATCGGCGTGCTGTTCCTGACGGTGACCGGCGCCGCGCCGATCTCCGCCATGCTGTTCAACGTTCCCATCGCCGTCGGCTACGGCAACGGCATCGGGGCGCCCGCCGCCTTCCTTGTTGCCACAGTCATCCTGCTGCTGTTCTCGGTCGGCTACGCGGCGATGGCCCGCAAGGTGACAGCGGTCGGCGGCTTCTACTCCTTTATCAGCCACGGCATCGGCCGCGAGGCCGGCATGGCCCTGGGCTTCGGCTCGATCGTC
>DATHQQ010000775.1:0-3743 GCA_035482595.1 Verrucomicrobiia bacterium | reverse complement strand
ACGCTGGCGCGGCCGGTCTTGGGATCGATGCGGTAGACATTGGTGCCGAGCTCGAACCTGTCGGTATGGCCCTCATATTCGCCATCGATGCCATAGCCCGGGTCGGTGAACCAGATGGCGCCGTCGGAGGTGACGACGATGTCGTTGGGCGCGTTCAGCTTCTTGCCGTTGAAGCTGTCCATGACCACGGTGATGCGCCCGTCGAGCTCGGTCCGGGTGACGCGCCGCGCGTCATGCTCGCAGGTCAGGAGCCGCCCTTCCCGGTCGCGGGTATTGCCGTTGGAATAATTGGAATGGGGACGGAAGACGCTCACATGCCCGTCCTCCTCGAGCCAGCGCATCATCCGGTTGTTGGGGATGTCGCTCCAGACGAGATAGCCGCCGTCGCGGAAATAGACTGGGCCCTCGGCCCAGCGGAAGCCCGTGGCGATGCGGTCGATGCCGGCATTGCCCTGCTTGGGGAAGCGCTTGTCCAGCTTCTCGATGCGGGGATCGGGATAGCGGGTCCCGGCCAGGGGGCCGAGCGGCAGGTCGCCTCGCTGTGGTCGCATCATGGTCTCCTCCCTGTAACACGCGCCCGGTCCAGCGCGTCTTGTGGCGCAATTCGGCCGGCGCCGTCATACCGCCGTCACGATGCCGGCCGCGAAGGCTACACAATCCCAGCCTAGCTTCGCTACGCCAAAGACAGGAGGATCATATGTCGATGTCGTACCGGTCCCGCTGGATCACCCGCCGCTCCTTCCTCTATGGCGCCGCCGCAACCGGCGGCAGCCTCGTGGCAGCTCCCCTGCTCGGGCGCCGGGTGCTGGCGGATACGATGCAGCCGGCGATCACCCATGGCGTGCAGTCCGGCGACGTCCTCGCCGAGCGCGCCATCATCTGGAGCCGGGTCGACCGGCCTTCGCGGATGTGGGTCGACTGGTCCCTGGAGGAGAGCTTCGCCCGGCGCGTCCGCGTGCCCGGCCCCAATGCCCTGGCGGATACGGATTTCACCGCCCGGCTGGACCTTTCCGATCTTCCCCCCGGCCAGCAGATCTTCTATCGCGTCGCCTTCGAGGATCTGGCCAATCCAGGCTCGATGAGCGCACCCGCGATCGGGCGCCTGCGGACCGCCCCGCTTGCCGGGCGCGACATCCGCTTCGTCTTCTCGGGCGACGAGGCGGGCCAGGGCTGGGGCATCAATCCCGGCTGGGGCGGCTATCGCATCTATGAGGCGATGCGGACGGTGAACCCCGATTTCTTCATCCATCAGGGCGACCAGATCTACGCCGACAATCCCCTCAAGGAGGAGGTCAAGCTCGACGGCGGCACGGTCTGGAAGAATATCGTCACCCCTGCGAAGTCGAAGGTCGCCGAGACCCTCGACGATTACCGCGGCTGCTTTGCCTACAATCTGACCGATGACAACAAGCGGCGCTTCGCGGCAGAGGTGCCCTTCCTGGTCCAGTGGGACGATCATGAGACCCATAACAACTGGTATCCCGGTGAGTCCCTGGCTGGCGACACCCGCTACAAGCAGGTGGCCAGCGCCGATGCGCTCGCGGCCAATGCGCGCCGCGCCATGTTCGAATACAACACCTTCCGGCCCAATGCCCTGGAGGCGGAGCGGATCTACCGGCGCTTCCCCTATGGTCCGCTGCTCGAGGTCTTCATCCTCGACGAGCGCAGCTATCGCGGGCCCAACGGCACGAATCGCCAGCCCAGCCTGACGCCCGATGCCGCCTTCCTGGGCCCGAAGCAGCTCCTCTGGCTGAAGCAGGGGCTGCTGGCCTCCAAGGCCACCTGGAAGGTGATCGCCAGCGACATGCCCATCGGCATCCAGGTGCCCGATGCCCAGCCCTGGATCCCCAAAGGCAATTTCGAGGCCTGGGCCAATGGCGATAACGGCTTGCCGCTCGGCCGCGAGCTCGAGCTGGCCAGCCTCTTCGCCTTCCTCAAGAACAACGCCATCCGCAATGTCGTCTGGATCACCGCCGACGTGCATTACGGCCAGGCGATCCGCTACGACCCGGCCAAGGGCGCCTATGGCGATTTCGATCCCTTCTGGGAATTCGTCGCCGGCCCCATCAATGCCGGCACCTTCGGCCCCAACGACATGGATCAGAGCTTCGGGCCCGATATCAAGTTCACCGCGATTCCCACCGGCATGAAGCAGAACCAGCCGCCCAGCGCCGGCTTCCAATTCTTCGGCCAGGCGGATATCGACGCCGCCAGCGGCGTGCTGACGGTGGCTCTCAAGGACGCGACGGGCAAGACGCTGTTCAGCCAGCCGCTGATGCCGGCGAGTTAGCCTTCTTTCCTCTCTTCCGTCATTCCCGCTTTCGCGTTAGGGGATGTACATATTTCGTTGATTGCCGCTGCTACTTTCTTCCCCCTCCCCCTGCGGGCCGTTAGGGCCGCGCTTTGACGGGGGAGGGCCGGGGTGGGGGTGGCCGTATTCTCAACAATGCAATCGATGAAGCGCAGACTCATCATGATCCGCAGACGCGGATCCCACCCCCCACCCTAACCCTCCCCCGCAAGGGGGGAGGGGATACAAAGGAAACCCGGCTCGACTTGTGTACATGCCCTCGCACTTTCGCGGGATGACGAAGGGAGGGAAAGTGCCCCTTAGTGCCGGAAGTGCCGCATCCCAGTGAAGACCATCGCGATCCCCGCCGCATCGGCGGCGGCGATGACCTCGGGGTCGCGCAGCGAGCCGCCGGGCTGGATCACGGCGGTGGCGCCGGCCTCGACGGCGGCGAGCAGCCCGTCGGCGAAGGGGAAGAAGGCGTCGGAGGCGACGACGGAGCCCTTGGTCGGACTCTCGGCCGCCCCGGCGGCCTCGCCCGCTTCCTTGGCTTTCCAGGCGGCGATGCGGGAGGAATCGACCCGGCTCATCTGCCCGGCGCCGATGCCCACGGTGGCCTCTCCCTTGGCATAGACGATGGCGTTGGATTTCACATGCTTGGCGACGGCGAAGGCGAAGAGCATGTCGGCGATTTCGCCGGCGGTGGGCGCACGCTTGGTCACGACCCTCAGATCCGATTTCCTGAGGCGGCCGTTGTCGCGGCTCTGGGCGAGGAAACCGCCGGCCAGCGTCTTCAGGCTGAGGCCCGGGGCGGCGGGATCGGGCAGCGATCCGGCCGCCAGCACGCGCAGATTCTTCTTCGCCGCCAGCAGCTCGGCCGCCGCCGGCTCGACGGTCGGCGCGATGACCACCTCGGCGAAGAGCTCGGCGATGGCTTCGGCTGTGGTCGCATCCAGCGGCCGGTTGACCGCGACGATGCCGCCATAGGCGCTGACGGGATCGCAGGCGAGCGCCAGGCCATAGGCCGTGTCGAGATCGGGGCCGAGGGCCGCCCCGCAGGGATTGGCATGCTTGACGATGACGACCGCGGGCCGGTCGAATTCCGCCACCAGCTCATAGGCGGCATCGGTGTCGTTCAGATTGTTGTAGCTCAGCTCCTTGCCCTGAAGCTGGCGCGCGGTGGCGACACCGGGCCGGCGCTCGCCCGTGACGTAGAAGGCCGCGCGCTGATGGGGGTTCTCGCCATAGCGCAGCATCTGCCGGCGCTCGCCCGCCAGGATCAGCCGTGGCGCCAGCGGCTCGTCGCGGCTCATCCAGCCGGAGATGGCCGCGTCGTAGGAGGCGGTGCGGGCGAAGGCGGCAGCGGCCAGCTTCCGGCGCAACGCCAGGCCGAGGGCGCCCTTCTTCGCCGTCATCTCGGCGGTGATCAGCGCGTAGTCCGCGGGCGAGGTGG
>DATHQQ010000774.1:0-2021 GCA_035482595.1 Verrucomicrobiia bacterium | reverse complement strand
ACGGGGTTAGGAGGGTATCGAAAAGCAGGCCCGTGCCCGCCGCCGGATTTCCCTTGATGATGAAGGGATTGAAGCTATCGAAGCTGCCGATCGCCGCGCGCTTCAGGTCGCCGCCCTTGGGGGCGTCGGGATTGACGTAGTCGAAATGCTTGAAGTCCGCCGGATACTTCGGCTCCCCCAGCAGTGAGAGGCTGTAGACCGTCTTGACCGGGCTGTCGGCCTGGGCCGGCGGGGCAGCGGCGAAGGCGATGAGGACAAGGGCGGGAAGGCTGAGGGTCAGCAGGCGGGCGAGGCGCATGTCGGCTCCGGGACGTCGATACGGGCCCTACTATACGCATTACCCGGCGGCGGGCCAGTTAGCGCGCGTAGAGGAAACTCGCGGCCCTCTGATCCCCAAGGCCCGCCCAGTTGCCTTCACCGGGGCCGGAGGCTAGTTTCCGCCCTCCCGGCGAGCCTCTCTTCCGTCGGGGTCTTTTCGAGGGGAACCTTTCGTGAATCACAGGATCAAGGCGGTCACCTTCGACCTCTGGGACACCATCGTCCACGACGATTCCGACGAGCCCAAGCGCAAGGCCAAGGGGCTGCGCAGCAAGAAGGCCGAGCGGCGCCATCTGCTCTGGGAGGCCCTCAACAAGCAGGCGCCCATCGGCGAGGCCGAGGTGACTCTGGCCTATGACGTGGCGGATGCCGCGTTCAACCGGGTCTGGCACGACCAGCATGTGACCTGGCGGATCGGCGAGCGGCTGGAGGTGGCCATGAAGGGGCTGGGGCGCAGCCTGCCGGCGGAGGATTTCGCCGAGCTCCAGCGCAAGCATGAGGAGATGGAGGTGGATATCCGCCCTGACCTCATCCCGGGCATCGCCGAGGCCCTGGCCGAGATCCACGGGCACTACCGGACCTGCATCGTCTCCGACGCCATCGTCTCGCCCGGCCGCTGCCTGCGCCAGCTTCTCGCCAGCTACGATCTCGCCCGGCATTTCGACGGCTTCACCTTCTCCGACGAGGTCGGGCATTCCAAGCCCCATAAGAGCATGTTCGATTCGGCGGCGCGCCAGATGGGCGTGGCGGTCGAGGAGATTGTCCATATCGGCGACCGCGACCATAATGATGTGAAGGGGCCGCAGAAGCTGGGCATGAAGGCCATCCTCTTCACCGCCACCCGCGCCGTCGACAAGGAGCGCACCAGCGCCGATGCCATCTGCGAGCGGCATGCCGATCTGCCGGCCCTGATCGACCGCCTGGCGGGGTGACCGCCCGCCCATGGGGCTAACCTCCGCTGCCGGGCTCGCCGCCCTTCGCAACCGCGATTTCTCCCGCTATCTGACGTCCTCCTTTCTGGCCACGGTGGCGCTCGCCATGCAGGGGGTGGCGCTGGGCTGGCAGATCTATGACCTGACCGGCAGCCCCTTCCAGCTCGGCCTGGTCGGGCTGATGGAATTCCTGCCGGCCTTCTGCCTGGCGCTGGTGACGGGCCAGATCGCCGACCGTTTCGACCGCCGCCTGATCATGGTCGTGGGGCTCACCGCCGAGCTGGTGGCCGCCGTGACGCTGGTGGGAATGATTCTGCTCGACCAGGTCTCGGTGGCCGGCATCCTCGGCGTCGCCTTCGCTTTCGGGGTGGTGCGCGCCGTCTCCACCCCGGCCCAGCGCGCCATGATGCCCAATCTGGTGCCGAAGACCGAATTCCCCAGTGCCGTCGCCTGGTCGAGCTTCGCCTGGCAGGTGGCCACCATCGGCGGCCCCGCGCTGGGCGGCCTGCTCTATGTCCTGGGTCCGGCGGTCGTCTACAGCGCCACGGCCCTGGCGCTGTTGGCCTCGGCGGTGGCCATCAGCGGCATCAGCCCGCAGCCGCCCAGAGCCACGATGGAGCGGCCGAATCTCGTCTCCCTGCTGGCGGGCATCATGCTCATCTTTCGCCACAAGCTGCTGCTGGGCGCCATCTCGCTCGACCTCTTCGCCGTGCTGTTCTCCGGCGCCGTCGCGCTGCTGCCGGTCTATGCCAAGGACATTCTCCATACCGG
>DATHQQ010000773.1:0-8314 GCA_035482595.1 Verrucomicrobiia bacterium | reverse complement strand
GGGCACGCCGCGCACCTGCATGGGGGCCTCGATGATATTGCCTACCGCCGTCAGATGCGGGAACAGGTTGAAGCGCTGGAACACCATGCCGATCTCCTGGCGCTGGCGGGCGATGTTGCGCTCCCGATCCTCGATCAGCCTGCCGTTGCGTTCGCGATAGCCGATGAGATGGCCGTTCACCAGGATCCGGCCCTTGCCGATCTTCTCGAGATGGTTGAGGCAGCGGATCAGCGTGGTCTTGCCCGAGCCCGAGGCGCCGACCACGACCACCACCTCGCCGCGCCGGACGGTGAGCGAGACGCCTTTCAGCACCTCCAGGGGCCCGAAGGATTTATGGACATCCACCGCCTCGACGACGAGCTCCGCGGCATTGGCCGGCAGGCCGCCGACGGCGGAGAGGATGGCCGAGGAGGTCATCTCGGCCATGATCTAGCGGTCCCGCTGAAGCCCAGAGCTGCGCAGCCATTGCAGCCCGCCGCCGAAGAGCCCGTTGCCCGCGGGCTTCTGCTGGGTGGGCTCGCCGAAGCGCCGCTCGATCCATTGCTGCACGATGCCCCAGAGGGTGGTCAGCGTCAGATAATAGAGGGCCACCACCAGATAGAGCTCGAAGACGCGGAAGGTGGCCGAGGTGATCATCTCGGTCGCGAGCAGGAGCTCCGGCACGCCGATGACGCTCACCAGCGTGGTGTTCTTCAGCATGCCGTTGAAGTCGTTGCCCAGCGGCGGCAGGATCACCCGGGCCGCCTGGGGCAGGACGATGCGGCGCATGAGCTTGCCATAGGTCATGCCGAGGGATTTCGCCGCCTCGGTCTGGCCGATATCGACCGAGGCGATGCCCGCCCGGATGATCTCGCTCATATAGGCGCCCTCGTTGAGGCTGAGGGCGACAATGGCCGCCTGGATATTGCCGGGAATGACGACGAAACCGAGGTGGATGTCCTCGAAGCGGAAGATATTGCCCGCCGCCAGGCCGGTGTAGATGAACACGATCTGGACCAGAAGCGGCGTGCCCCGCATGACCCAGACATAGAAGCCGACGATGGTCCGGATGAGCCGGAAGCGCGAGAGCTTTCCCAGAGCCGCGAACAAGCCGATGACGGTGCCGAGGCTCTGGGAGATCACGCTCAGGCTGAGGGTGAGCCACAGCCCGTGCAGATAGACGGAGCTCGGCTCGAGCAGATAGTGCCAGAAGAACCCCCAGTCGAAGGCCATGACGCCACCCTACCCGGATGGCCTGCTAAATGGCATCCCCCTCCAAATGCCATTTGGTCAGAATCTTGAGATATGTGCCGTCTGCCTTCATGGCGTCGAAGGCCTTCTGGATGGCGTCGCGCAGTTGCGGGTCGTCCTTGCGCACCGCGATCCCGGCCAGGATCTTGGCAAAGGGCGGACCGGCCACGTCGAAGACGTTGGAGGCCTTCTGCATGAAATAGGCCGCACTCTCCAGCGTCGTGCCGTAGACATCCACCTGGTTGATCTGAAGCGCCTGCAGCGCGTCGGAATCCTTGGGATAGACCACGATATCGGCGGGCGGCTTGCCGGCGGCGGCGAATTTCTTGTTCTGCTCGTCGATCAGGCTCTGGATGGTGGTGCCGTTCTCCACCGCGATCTTCGCGCCCGAAAGATCGTCGAGACCGTGGATGTTCCGGGGATTGCCCTTGTGCACCAGCAGGGCCTCGCTGGAGTACATGTAGTCGACGAAATCGACCACCTCGCGGCGCTTCGGCTTGTCGAAGAGCTGGGAGAGGATGGCGTCGCAATGCTTGGCCTGAAGGGCGGGGATGATGCCATCGAAGGGCGTATTGGCGAATTCCGCCGCGACGCCGAGGCGCCGGGCGATCTCGGTGCCGATCTCGATATCGGAGCCGATCGGCTTGTTGTTCTCGTCGAAATAGCCCAGCGGCGGGCCCGAGATGTCGGAGCAGTAGACGATCTTGCCGGCGCTCGCGATATCGGCCGGCGGCGTCACCTCGGCGGCATTCGCCGCCAATGGGACCGCGAGGCCGAAGGCCATCGCGGCGGCGAGTCCGATTGATTTCTTCCGCGTCGTCATCGCTTCCTCCCTGGAGATTGTTTGTTGTGTCAAACTTGGTGTCGGCGGCATCGGGGCCTTGCCGGCGCGAAACCAATCCTGTATTTGGTCTCACTGGCCGGTGCAATGCATCGAGGCTTGCACGCCAAAACAGCCATCGTCAAGATGACGGGACCAGAATGCTGAAGCCAATCTACATATTGGTATCGAATTGAGCCGGCGCGACGGAAGCGTCGAGAAGCTGTCGCAGCTGCTGCAGAGCGGACGCTATCCCGCCCAGAGCCGCCTGCCGCCGGAACGCGAGCTGGCCGGCCTCTTGGGCGTCAGCCGCAGCGGCTTGCGCGAAGGGCTGGAGATCCTCGAGGCCGAGGGCCGGATCTGGCGCCATGTCGGCAAGGGGACCTTCGTCGGCCCGCGGCCGCTCCAGGGCGCCACCGGCCTCGATCTCGTCAGCGCCATGACCAGCCCCGAGGAGGTGCTGGAGGTCCGCCTGCTGTTCGAGCCGCTGATCGCGCGGCTGGCCGCGACCCGCGCCACGGCGCCGGAGATCGAGAATATCGAACGCCTGCTGGAGAAGAGCGATGGCGCCCGGGACGCCAAGGCCTGGGAGCTCTGGGACGGCACGCTGCACCGGGCGGTGGCCCAGGCGGCGCATAACAAGCTGCTGCTGGCAATCTTCGACGGCTTCAATGCGATGCGCAGCCAGGCGGCCTGGAGCCGGCTGCGGCTTGCGGCCTTGAGTGCGGAGCGCCTTGGCGTCTATCGTCGCCAGCACCGGGCCTATGTCGGCGCCATCGCGGCGCGCGATCCCGCCCGGGCCGAGACGACCATGCGGCTGCATATCGAGACGGTGAGGAATAATCTGCTGGGACTGGAGCGTGACGATCGGGTGAAGCCTGTCGCCAAGCCGGGGACTGGAGCGAAGCCTGGGCCTGGCGCCAAGCCTGGACCCGCCATCAAGGCGAAACGAGGGGAGCCGACCATTGCCGGTTGAAGGAACGATCAGAAGCTTGCTCGCCAGCGGCGACCCCGACGGGATCGCGATCACCGCCCCGGAGCGGAGCCCCCTCAGCCGGCGTGCGCTGGCGGCCCAAATGGATTCGACCATCGCCAGCCTCAGGGCGCTCGGCGTCGGCCGGCAGGATCGCGTCGCCATGGTGCTGCCCAACGGGCCGGAGATGGCGGCGCTGTTTCCCGGCATTGCCGCCGGCGCCGCCGCGGCCCCTCTCAACGCCGCCTATCGCGAGGAGGAGTTCGACTTCTATCTGTCGGATATCGAGGCGAGGCTGCTGCTGATCGAGGCCGGGCTGGAATCGCCCGCCCGGGCCGTGGCGGCTCGCCGCGGCATCCCCATCGTCGATGTGGCGCCGGTCCTCTCGGCGCCGGCCGGCAGCTATCGCCTGCTCCGCGCCGGAGAGCCGGTGGTCGCGGGCAAGCTCGGCGCCGGCGAGTTCGGCGGGCCGCAGGAGGTGGCGCTGGTGCTGCATACGTCCGGCACCACCTCGCGGCCCAAGATCGTGCCCTTGACCCATGGCAATCTGACGGCCTCGGCCCGCAACATCGGCCGGACGCTCGGCCTCGAGCCTTCCGACCGCTGCCTCGTCATCATGCCGCTGTTCCATATCCATGGGCTCGTGGGGGCGCTGCTCGCCTCCATCGCCGCCGGGGCCAGCCTCTTCTGCCCGCCGGGATTCAACGCGCTGAGGTTCTTCGGCTGGCTCGATGAGTCGGATGCTACCTGGTACACGGCGGTGCCGACCATGCATCAGACGATCCTCGCCCGGGCCGAGCGCAATCGCGAGGTGATCCAGCGGCGGCCCCTGCGCTTCATCCGCTCCTCCTCGGCCTCGCTGCCGCCGCAGATCATGCAGGCGCTCGAGCAGGCCTTCGGCTGCCCGGTCATCGAATCCTACGGCATGACCGAGGCCGCCCATCAGATGGCAAGCAATCCCTTGCCGCCGGCGGCGCGCAAGCCCGGCACGGTGGGGGTGAGCGCGGGGCCGGAGGTGGCGATCCAGGGGCCCGACGGCGGCCTGCTGCCACCCGGCGAGCGGGGGGAGATCGTCATCCGCGGCCCGAACGTCACGGCCGGCTATGCCAACAACCCCGGCGCCAATGCCGAGGCCTATCGCAACGGCTGGTTCCGCACCGGCGATCTGGGCTTTCTCGATACGGAGGGTTATCTCACCATCAGCGGCCGGCTGAAGGAAATCATCAACCGCGGCGGGGAGAAGATCACGCCGCGGGAGATCGACGAGGTGCTGATGGATCACCCGGCCATCGCCCAGGCGCTGGCCTTCGCCATGCCCCATGACAAGCTGGGGGAGGAGGTCGCCGCCGCGGTGGTGCTGCGCGAGGGAGAAAGCGCGACCGAGCGCGAGCTGCGCGATTTCGTCGCCGGCAGGCTGGCGGATTTCAAGGTGCCGCGCCGGATCGTGGTCCTGCCCGAGATCCCCAAGGGCCCCACGGGCAAGCTGCAGCGCATCGGCCTCGCCCAGCGCCTCGGCCTCGCGGGATGAGGATCTGCGTCTATGGCGCCGGAGCGATCGGCGGGTTCATCGGCGCCCGGCTCGCCCAGGCGGGCGAGGATGTGACCCTGATCGCGCGGGGGGCCCATCTGGCGGCGATGCGCGATCGGGGCTTGCGCCTCCTGGCCGATGGCAAGGAGACCACCCTCACGCCCAAGACCGCGGCAAATGCCGGCGAGGCGGGCGAGCAGGATTACGTGATCGTCGCTCTCAAGGCCTCGGCGGTGGCCGGCGCGGTCGAGGCGATCCAACCGCTGCTGGGTCCCACGACGGCGGTGGTCATGGCGGTGAACGGGCTGCCCTGGTGGTATTTCCATGGCCTCGATGGACCCTGGCGCGACCGGCGGCTCATGAGCCTCGATCCCGAGGACAAGCAGTGGCAGGGCATCGGCCCCGACCGGGTCATCGGCTGCGTCGTCTATCCGGCGGCGGAGGTGGTGGAGCCCGGGGTGATCCGCCATATCTCGGGTGACCGCTTCAGCTTGGGCGAGCCCGACGGCAGCCGCTCGCCCCGGGTCGAGGCCTTGAGCCAGGCCTTCATCCGCGCCGACTTCAAGGCGCCGGTCAAGACCGACATCCGGACCGAGATCTGGGTCAAGCTCTGGGGCAATGTCGCCTTCAACCCCATCAGCGCGCTGACCGGCGGGACCCTGCGCCAGATCTGCACCGATCCCACGACCCGGGCGCTGGCGCGCCGGATCATGGGCGAGGCCGAGGCCATCGCCGCCGAGTTCGGGATCACCATGCCCATCGATGTCGAGCGCCGGATCGAGGGCGCGGCCGGGGTGGGCGATCACAAGACCTCGATGCTGCAGGATTTCGAGCGCGGCCGGCCCATCGAGCTCGACGCCATCGTCGGCGCGGTGGCGGAGCTCGGCCGGCTGGTGGATCTGCCCACCCCGGCCATCGATGCCGTCTTCGCCTTGACGCGCCAGCGCGCCCTGCTGCTCGGCCTCTACCCTTGATACATTTTTGGCCTTGATTCGTTTTTTGGCCTTGATTCGTTTTTCGGAAGGTTGATCCCCATGCGCGACTTCCAGCTTCCCGGCCGCTCGCCCATCCGCGTGACCGAGGCCGCGGCGGCCACCTCCCAGCCTCTCGCCACCCTGACCGCCATCGAGACCCTGCGCCGCGGCGGCAATGCCATCGATGCCGCGGTGGCGGCGGCCGCCGTGCTCGCCGTGGTCGAGCCGGAATCGACGGGGATCGGCGGCGACGGATTCATGCTCTACGCGCCGGGCGGGGGATCGAAGGTCATTGCGTTCAACGGCTCGGGTCATTCGCCCAAGGCCGCGACGACCGACTGGTATCTCGAGCGGGGCTTCACCGAGATCCCGATCTACGGGCCTCATGCCGTCACCGTCCCGGGTGTCATCGACGCCTGGGCCCGGATAACCGCCGACCACGGCACCCGCGGGCTCGACGAACTGCTGCAGCCGGCCATCCGCTATGCCGAGGAAGGCTTCGTGGTGCATGACCGCGTCGCCTTCGACTGGGCGCGCACGGCCGAGCGTCTGGCGAAAGATCCCAACGCCGCGCGCATCCTCCTGCCCCAGGGCCGGGCGCCCCGGGCCGGCGAGCGGTTTCGCCAGCCGGAGCTCGCCCAGACCCTGCGCACCGTCGCGGCCAAGGGGCGCGACGGCTTCTATCACGGCCCGATCGCCGAGGAGATGGTGAGCTATCTCAAGAGCCTCGGCGGCCTCCATAGCCTCGATGATTTCGCCGAGCTCAAGGGCGCCTACGTCCAGCCGGTCCAGGGCCGCTATCGCGGCGTCGATGTCTACCAGATGCCGCCCAACAACCAGGGGCTGACGGCGCTGCTTATGCTTCACATCCTCTCCGGCTTCGACTTCGCCGGGCTGGCGCCCTTCGAGGCCGAGCGGCTGCATCTGCTGATCGAGGCGGCGCGGCTCGCCTATCGCGACCGCAATGCGCTGATCGGCGATCCCGATCATGTCGATGTGCCGGTGGATGTCCTGCTGTCCATGGCTTATGCAGACAAGCTCCGGGCGAAGATCGATCCGGCCCGCGCCATGACCAAGCTGCCGGCCCCGCTACTGCGGCCCTCGGACACGATCTACCTCACGGTCGTCGATCGCGACCGCAATGCCGTCAGCTTCATCAATTCGGTCTATCATTCCTTCGGCAGCGGGCTGGTCACCGCCAAGAGCGGCATCTGGCTGCAGAACCGCGGCGCCAGCTTCCACCTGGATCCCAGGCACCCCAATGCGATCGCGCCCCGCAAGCGGCCGATGCATACCATCATGCCGGGCATGGCGCTGCGCGACGGAAGGCCGATGATGCCCTTCGGCGTCATGGGCGGCGATTATCAGCCCTTCGGCCATGTGCAGCTGCTGACCAATATGCTGGACTACGGCATGGATCCCCAGGCCGCCCTCGACGGGCCGCGCGTCTTCCCCGATCAGGGCGCGATCGAGCTGGAGCATGGCATTGCGCGCAAGACCGCCACGGCGCTCCGGGCCAAGGGGCATCGCTGCGTCACGACGGAGGAGCCCCATGGCGGGGGCCAGGCGATCCTGATCGACTGGCAGGCGGGCACGCTGACGGCGGGCTCCGACCCGCGCAAGGACGGCTGCGCGCTCGGCTACTAAGGTCTTTCGCGGAGGGCGATGCGCACCCAGGTCGCAATCATCGGCGCCGGTCCGGCGGGCCTGCTTCTCTCGCAGCTTCTCCATCTCGCGGGCATCGAGTCCATCGTCCTCGAGGACCGCAGCCGGCAACATGTCGAGGGCCGCATCCGCGCCGGCATATTGGAGCCCTCGACGGTGGAGCTGCTGCGCGAGGCGGGGGCCAATGCCCGGCTCGATCGCGAAGGCCTGGTCCATCACGGCATCGAAATCGCGGTGGAGGGGGAGCGCCATCGCATCCCCTTGAGCGAGCTCACTGGCGGGCGATGCGTCACCGCCTATGGCCAGACCAAGGTGGTGCAGGATCTGATCGCGGTGCGCCTCGCCAGCGGCGGCGACATCCGATTCGAGACGCCGGTGTCGCGCCTCGCCGATATCGCGAGCGACAGGCCGAAGCTGATCTTCCAGGAGAATGGGCGCGAGCGCGAGCTCAGCAGCGACTTCATCGCCGGCTGCGATGGCTCCCACGGCATCGCCCGCTCGGCCATTCCCGAAGCCGTCCGCCGGATCCGCGAGCGGCTCTATCCCTTCGCCTGGCTCGGTATCCTGGTCGAGGCCAAGCCCATCGGCGCGGAGCTCGTCTATGCCCGCCACAGCCGCGGCTTCGCGCTCTTCAGCCTGCGCTCCCGGAGCCTGGCGCGAAACTACATCCAATGTCCGCCGGAGGAGGACCTCGCCCGCTGGCCCGATGAGCGCATCTTCGAGGAGATGCGCTTGCGGCTGGAGGACCCGGAGGGGCAGCTGGTGCGCAGCGGGCGTGTGCTCGACAAATCCCTGACCCCCATGCGCAGCTTCGTGGTCGAGCCCATGCAGCACGGCCGGCTGTACCTGGCGGGCGATGCGGCCCATATCGTGACCCCCACCGGCGCCAAGGGCCTCAATCTCGCCGTCGCCGATGTCCGGCTCCTGTCCCAGGCGCTGATCGAGTTCTACCGGAGCGGCGCGACGGCGCTGCTGGAGAGCTATTCCACCCGCGCGCTCGCCCGGGTCTGGAAGGCGCAGCGCTTCTCCTGGTGGATGACCTCGATGCTGCATAAGTTTCCGGATGAGGATTCTTTCGAAACGCGCCTCCACCGCGCCGAGCTCGACTACCTTCTCTCCTCCCG
>DATHQQ010000772.1:0-2961 GCA_035482595.1 Verrucomicrobiia bacterium | reverse complement strand
CAGATGGCAGGCTGCGCTTTGCATGGAGTATGCGGCCACCCCCACCCCGGCCCGCCCCCTCCAAGCGCAGGCCGATCAAGAGTGATCGGCCTGCAGGGAGCGGGTGAAGAAAGGGCCGGCTGCGGGCGGGGAAAAATGTATATCGCCTAGCGCTTTCGCGGGAATGACGATGTTGTTAGGCGTCTGCGCCTGCCCAAAGGCCCTGCATTTTCGGCATGGCAGCCCTTCATGCACCCGGCCAGCCGTGTTCCGGGTTGATAACCCACGGCCCTCGGGAGTAAGCCTGAGCGAGCCCATTCCGGCCGGTCCTCGATGTCCACGCTTTCCCCCTCCGACGTCCGCGCCGTCGTCATCGGCGCCCTCCTGGCGCTGTTCCTGTCGGCGCTGGATCAGACCATCGTCGCCACGGCCTTGCCGCCCATCGCGGCCGACCTCGGCGGCTTCACGCTGATCTCCTGGGTGGTCACCGCCTATCTGCTGACCTCGACCTGCATCACCCCCATCGTCGGCAAGATGAGCGACCTCTACGGCCGCCGCCTCATCCTGAACATCTCCCTGGTTCTGTTCATGCTGGGCTCGGCGCTTTGCGCGCTGGCCCCCTCCATGCCGCTCCTCATTCTCTTCCGAGCGCTGCAGGGGCTGGGCGGCGGGGGGCTGCTGACGGTGGGCCAGACCGTCATCGCCGATGTCGTCTCGCCGCGGGAGCGCGGGCGCTATGCCGGGCATTTCGCCGTGGTCTGGGGCAGCGCCTCGGTCCTGGGACCCACGGCGGGCGGGCTGCTGACCCAGTATTACGGCTGGCCCTGGATCTTCTGGATCAACATCCCCTTCGGGCTGCTGGCGCTGCTGATCGCCGACCGGGCGCTGCGCAAGCTGCCGGTCGAGTCCCATCGCTCCCGCATCGATCTCTGGGGCGTGCTGTATCTCTCGGTCGGCACCATCGCCTTCCTGGTGCTGCTCTCTCTGGGCGGCAAGACGATCCCCTGGACCGCTCCCTCGACCCTGGGGCTCGCCGCCGTGGCCGCCATCGCCGGCACGCTCTTCGCCCGCTCCCAGACCCGTGCGGCCGAGCCGATCCTGCCGCCCCGCTTCCTGAAGGACGGCGTCATCCGACCCGTGCTCGCCGTCTCGGTCATCATCTATGCCGTCTGGCTCGCGGTCAGCGTGCTGGCGCCGGTCTATTTCCAGGTCGCCCTCGGCGCCAAGGTCAGCGAGGCGGGGCTGCTGATGATCCCTCTCATGCTGTCGAGCACGCTGACCGCCAATATCGCCGGCCGCTACACCCGCCGCCACGGGCGCTACAAGCGACCGCCCCTCGTGGGACTGCCGCTGACCATCCTCTGCCTCGCCCTCCTCGCCGTCTTCGCCGCCGATCTCTCCCCCTATGGCGCGGCGGCCATCCTCATGGTCGCGGGCTTCGGCTTCGGCCCGATCTTCCCCTGCTGCAACGTCGCCGCCCAGAACGCCGTGCAGCGCCGCGACCTGGGCGCGGTCAGCGGGGCGGTCGCCTTCGCCCGCACGCTCGGGGGCACGCTCGGCATCGCCGCCGCCTCGGCGCTGGTGCTGGGCCTACTGGCGGGCGCGCTCGGCCATGGCGGGATCGTCGGCGATATCGAGGATCTGGCGCGCCAATCCCTGCCGCCCGAATCGAGGGCCGCCGTGGCCCGGGCCTTCGCCGTGATGTTCGGCGCCTGCGCCGTGGTGCTGGCCATCGGCGTCGCCATCTACGCCCTGGTGGAGGATCGCGAGCTGGGCGAGCATCCGCCCGCCGCCGTGGTCGAGTGACGGTTCCCGCCCCTGGCCCTGCCCCTGGCGGTGGCCTGCCCCGCTATGGCGGAAACTCTGTGCTGCGCGCCGTGGGCTATATGTGCCTCTCGGCGATCTTCTTCCCGATCCTCAACGCCTCGGTCAAATAACTGGGCGCGCGATATCCGATCACCGAGGTCTTCTTCATCCGCTATCTCGGCCATTGCGTGGTCTGCCTGGCGATCTTCCTGCCGCGCCATGGCCGGCGTCTCTTCGCCACCAGCCGGCCCGGCGTGCATGCGCTCAGGGCCTGTCTCCTCTTCGCCGCCTCGACCTTCTATTTCATCGGCATCCAGACGATCGACCTCACCACCGCGGCCGCCGTCTCCTTCGCCGGGCCGATCTTCGTCACCGCGCTTTCGGTGCCGCTGCTGGGCGAGAAGGTCGGCCCGCGACGCTGGACCGCCGTGCTGTTCGGATTCCTCGGCGCGCTGGTCATCATCCGCCCCGGCACGGCGGTGATGCAGTGGGGCGCGGTGCTGGTGCTGATCGACGCGCTGGCCTATGGCACCTATCAGATCCTGTCGCGCAAGGTGGGCGGCATCGATCCCGCTTATACCTCCATCACCTTGGCGGGGCTCGGCGGCCTGTTCCTCTCCTGCCTGCTGCTGCCCTTCTTCCCGATCCGCCTGCCCGACAGCGCCGGCGACCTGGCGATCTTCGTCGCCATCGGCGTCTGGGGGCTGCTCGGCCATTTCTTCGTCATCAAGGCCTTCCAATGGGGCCGCGCCGCGGTGGTGGCGCCCGTCGGCTATGTCGAGCTGATCGGCGCCACTTTGATCGGCTGGCTCCTCTTCGCCCAGTTCCCCGACGCCTGGACCTGGGTGGGGGCGGCGATCATCGTCGCCAGCGGCCTCTACATCACCTTGCGCGAGCGCCGGCTGCAGCAGCTGCGCGGCGCCGAGAGCTAGAGCGATTCCTCTCTTCGACAGGGCAGCGCCCGGAGTCTGAACAAAAAATAATTTGGCCGCGGCGGGCAAAACCCGAAAAAATTCTTGTGATGCCGGGATAGGGTCCCTATGTTCCCTCGCTCACAAGACGCAACACGCACGTGCCCCTGGCCCGCTAGTGGTTTATGCAACGACGGAAGCGTCCTTTTTGGATCTCGCCGGCCGAGCGCCGGGTCTTGAAAGGGTGTTTACGATGTTTGCTCCG
>DATHQQ010000771.1:0-4625 GCA_035482595.1 Verrucomicrobiia bacterium | reverse complement strand
GCGGCCCATATCGTCAATCGCGCCTTCGTCTTCGATTCGCGCTGGCACTTCGGGGCCGAGGGGCCGACCCGGCTGATGCTGGAGATCACCACCGATACCACCCAGCGCGACGATGCGGAGGGCTTCACCGCGGCGACGGTGGAGGCCACGGCCTGGGAGCTCGCGGGCGGCGGCCGCAAGCAGCTGTGGAATCTCCGTGAGCCCGGCAATGCCGGCGAGGCGGCCCATAACCAATCGGTCTTCCTCGTTCGCCAATCCGGCTGCTGCGGTGCTCGGGACAGTTTTTCGGTGTTCAATCTCTACAGCGGCCGGCGGCTGTTCTCGGCGACCGGCGACAACCGGACCGATTCCGGGGCGCCGGAGCCCTGGGCAGCGCTCGATGTTCCCAACAGCGGCGGGCTCGTGCGGCTGATCGCCTTCCATGCCGCCTATTCCGCCACCGATCCGGCCGCCTTCGGCGACCGTCACGACGTGGTCGGCCTGCTCACCTACGCCTCGCCCGACAAGCCCCTGGCCCGATATCGCCTTATCGCCACCGGCAGCGGCGACGAGGCCATCGAGCAATTCATGGGCGAGGCTGCCGTGGTCTTGCAGGAAAATGGCAAACCCGAGCAGGCGGCCTCCCTCACCCTCTGGCCCGCCGACGGCAAGAAGGATCCCAAGGCCATCGGTGGATTTGCGATCGTTCTGCGTTTGACCCGCAACAATATCCTGACCATTCCCGTCACGGCGGATGCGCTCGACATCGCGGCGGCCAAGCTGCCGCCCGGCCTTCGCATCGAGGGCGCCCCCCTACCATGAAGAGAGACACGTTGGGCTTCCGCATAGGCCGACTCCTGCTCTGGCTGGGCATGATCGTCCTGCTGTTGGTGGCCGGGGTAGGCATGCTGCTGGAGCAGACGCTGCCGCGCCAAAACGGGACCATCCGGGTCGCCGGCGCGAAGGCGCCGATCGAGATCGGCCGGGACGCCATGGGGGTGGTAACCGTCCGTGCCGGCAGCGAGGCCGATGCGGCCTTTGCGATGGGCTTCGCCCATGCCCAGGATCGCCTGTTCCAGATGGATCTGATGCGCCGCCTCGGCGCCGGCCGCCTCTCGGAGGTGCTGGGTGCCGCGACGCTGCGCACCGACGAGTTCATGCGAAAGCTCGGCCTCTATCGCGTGGCCGAGGCCAATTACCGCAATCTGCCCGCTGATGTTCAGGCCTTGTTCCAGGCCTATGCCGACGGGGTCAATGCCTTCCTCGCCCAGCGCGACAGCCTGCTGCCGGCGGAGTTCATGGCGCTCAGCTATCGCCCCGAAGCTTGGCGCCCGGCCGACAGCATCGTGTGGGGACGCTTGATGGCGTGGGAGCTCTCCACCAATTTCGCCGACGAGAGCCTGCGCCAGCTCATGTCCGCCCGCCTCTCGCCCCAGGAGATGCAGTGGCTCTTCCCCACGGCCCAGCGCCTGTCAGAGCGCGAGGATCTGCCGTGGATTCCCGCCATGGGCGCCTCGAACAACTGGGTGATCGCCGGCCGTCTTACGGCCAGCGGCAAGCCCCTTCTGGCCAACGACCCCCATCTCGTGCTCCGGCTTCCCAGCACCTGGTATCTCGCCCGTCTCGAGTTCGACGGACGCGTGCTGGCCGGGGCGACGGCGCCAGGCGTCCCGAGCATCGTCATCGGCCGCAACGAGCATGTCGCCTGGGGCTTCACGACCGCCTTTGCCGATACCCAGGATCTCTTTGTCGAGACGCTGCTCGACGACGGGCAATATGCCACGCCGGACGGCCCCCGCCCCCTGATCCGCCGGCAGGAGGTGATCCGGGTGAAGGGTGAAAAACCCGTGACCATCGAGGTCCAGGCGACGCGCCATGGCCCGCTGATGGATGTCGATGCCGCCCGGCATCGTGGCTATGCCCTGGCCTGGACGGCCCTCAGGCTCGATGACGGAACGGGGCAGGCGCTGCTGGCGATGAACCGGGCGCAGACAGCGGCGCAGTTTCGCGAGGCGCTGCGCAACTTCGATTCTCCCGCCCAGAACGCGGTCTTCGCCGATGATGGCGGCAATATCGGCTATATCATGGCCGGGCGGATCCCGATCCGGGCCAAGGTGGTGAACCAGAGCCAGCTGCCCGTCGGCGGCGGCGAGGGCGGAAATGACTGGGTCGGCGTCATTCCATTCGACAATCTTCCGCAGGCCAGGAATCCCCCGCAGGGCTATCTCGCCACCGCCAACAACCGCACCATGGCGCCCGACTATCCTTATTTCATCAGCGGCAAGTTCGACTTCGACTATCGTGTCCGGCGGATCCGCCAGCTGATAGCGACGACTTCGCGCCACAGTCTCGACAGCATGGCGGCGATGCAGATGGATAGCCTTTCGCCGGCGGCGCAGGAGCTGGTGCCTTTGCTGCTGGCCAAGCAGCCGGAGCCGGCGCTGGCCGCCTGGGACTTCACCATGAACCGCGATGCGCCGGAACCCTTGATCTTCACAGCCTGGCTGCGCGCCCTCGCCCATGTCATGCTCGATACCCGCCTCGGCGAGAACTTTTCGGATGTCTGGTTTTGGGATGCCCCGCTGCTCATCGAGGCCCTGAAGGGCGGCCCCGCTTCTGCGCTTTGCGACGATCCGAAGACCCCGGCGATCGAGGATTGCGCCGGCGATATCCGCCTGGCCCATGAGCAAGCCATGGCCGCGCTGACCGCCGCCTATGGCGCCGATCGCAGCCGCTGGCGCTGGGGCGATGCCCATCGCGCGCATTTCCCCAACCCATTCCTCTCGCATATCCCTTTGCTCGCCGGATGGTTCGATCTCGCTCTGCCCACGGACGGCGACAATTTCAGCCTGAACCGCGCGAGTCCGCGGGTGGAAGATGCGACGGGCGCGCGCTTCGACGATATCCATGGCGCCAGCCTGCGCGCCATCTTCGACCTGGCGAACCTCGACCGCTCCCGATTCGTGATCTGCTGCGGCCAGTCGGGCAATCCGGTTTCCGATCACTATGCCGATTTCGCCCCCCTCTGGCGGGACGGGCAATATGTGACAATGGTCGGGACCGTGAGCAATCGCCTGAGGCTAGAGCCGGAGGTGCGCCCATGAGCGTAACCCTTGACGACATCCGCCGCGCCGCTGCCGTGATCGCCGGCCACGTCGTGCGCACCCCCGCCGTTCCGGCCCCCCGGCTGGCGGAGGCCATGGGCGCCCGGGAGATCGTGCTCAAGCTCGAAAGCCAGCAATTCACCGGCTCCTTCAAGGACCGCGGCGCCTATAACAAGCTCGCAAGCCTGGACGACGAGGCAAAGGTCACCGGCGTCATTGCCATGTCCGCCGGCAACCATGCCCAGGGGGTCGCCTATCACGCCCAGCGCCTGGGCATCCCGGCGACCATCGTCATGCCCAAAGGCACGCCCTTCAACAAGATCGAGCGGACGGCCAGCTTCGGCGCCCGGGTGCTGCTGGAAGGCGACAGCATCGATGCTGCCGCTGTCTTCGCCCGCGAGCGCGCCGCCGCGGAAAATCTGACCTTCGTCCATCCCTATGACGATCCCCTGATCGTGGCGGGCCAGGGCACCATCGGCCTCGAGCTGCTGTCGGATTTTCCAGATCTCGACACCATCATCGTTCCCATCGGCGGCGGGGGCGTGATGTCCGGCGTCGCCATCGCCGCCACGAGCCTGAAGCCCGGCATCCGCATGGTGGGTGTCGAGGCCGCCCTCTACCCCTCCATGCATCACGCCATCCGCAAGCTGGCGCCGGCCAATGGCGGGCTGACCCTGGCCGAGGGCATTGCCGTCAAATCGCCGGGCAAGCTGACCCAGGAGATCATCGGCCGGCTGGTCGAGGAGCTTCTGCTGGTGGAGGAAGATGCGCTGGAGCGCGCCGTGCAGATCCTGGCCGATCAGCAGAAGCTGGTGGCCGAGGGTGCCGGTGCGGCGGGCCTCGCCGCCATGATCGCGCATCCCGAGCGCTTCAAGGACCGCCGGGTGGGCATCATCATCTGCGGCGGCAATATCGATTCGCGCATGCTGGCCCAGGTGCTGATGCGCGGTATGGTGCGCGAGGGCCGCATGGTGACCCTGCGCATCGGGATCTCCGATGCGCCCGGCGTGCTCGGGCGGCTGGCCAAGCTGGTGGGCGACAGCGGCGGCAATATCATCGAGATCCATCACCAGCGGATGTTCAACGACCTGCCGCCCAAGCGCGCGGATATCGATGCCGTCATTGAGACCCGCAACCCCGAGCACTACCGCGAGATCATCGGCGTGCTGGAAGCCGATGGTTTCCCCACCCGCCTCTTGAGCAATCTCTCGCGCAGCACAAATCATTAGGGCGTCGGATTGAGATCGGCTTCGGTTAGGTGATGTCGCCTGACCCAGGAAGGACGAGATGACCGCCTATCGCAATGTTCTGGAAATGATCGGCAATACGCCCCTGGTCGAGGTCACCCGCCTCGACACCGGCCCCTGCCGCCTGTTCCTGAAGCTGGAGAACCAGAATCCCGGCGGCTCGATCAAGGATCGCATCGCGCTTTCCATGATCGAGGCAGCGGAGCGCGATGGACGCCTTCCGCCCGGCGGCACGCTGGTGGAGGCGACGGCAGGCAATACGGGCCTCGGCCTCGCCCTCGTCGCCTCGCAGAAG
>DATHQQ010000770.1:0-9600 GCA_035482595.1 Verrucomicrobiia bacterium | reverse complement strand
CGATCAGGTCGAGGCGCTGCGCCAGGCCGGGGTGCGGGCGGCGGCGCTGAATTCGGGGCTCAGCGACGAGGAGCGCTGGGCCGTCTGGCGGGATCTGAAGGCGGGCCGGCTGGATCTCATCTATGTGGCGCCGGAGCGCCTGCTGCTGCCCTCCTTCCTCGAACTGCTCGACGGGCTGAGGATCTCGCTCTTCGCCATCGACGAGGCGCATTGCGTCAGCCAATGGGGCCACGACTTCCGTCCGGAATATATGAAGCTCGACCAGCTGCCCGCCCGCTTCCCCGGCGTGCCGCGACTGGCGCTGACGGCGACCGCCGATCCCCAGACCCGCAAGGACATCCGCCGCCGCCTGAAGCTGGAAGAAGCACTTCTGTTCCTGGAGAGCTTCGACCGGCCGAACATCCGATACGCCATCGCGCTCAAGCAGGACCCGCGCCGCCAGCTCCTCGCCTTCATCCGCGCCGGCCATCAAGGCCAAAGCGGGATCGTCTATTGCCTGAGCCGGGCCAAGACCGAGGAGACGGCCGAATGGCTGCGCGGCCAGAAGATCGAGGCCCTGCCCTATCACGCCGGCCTCGACAGCGCCGTGCGGCGGCGCCATCAGGCGGCCTTCCTCAATCAGGAGGGGCTGGTCCTCGTGGCCACCATCGCCTTCGGCATGGGCATCGACAAGCCCGATGTCCGCTTCGTCGCCCATCTCGATCTGCCCGGCAGCATCGAGGCCTATTATCAGGAGACAGGCCGCGCCGGACGCGACGGGCTGCCCGCCGAGACCCTGCTGCTCTATGGCATGCAGGATGTGGTGCTGCGGCGGCGGTTCATGGACGAGAACGACTCGCCGCCCGAGGTGAAGCGGGTCGAGCGCTCCAAGCTGGAGGCCCTGCTGGGACTCTGCGAGACGGTGGGCTGCCGGCGCCAGGCCCTGCTCTCCCATTTCGGCGAGGCAATGGTCGAGCCCTGCGGCAATTGCGACGGCTGCCTGGCGCCGGCCGAATCCTGGGACGGCACGGTCGCCGCCCAGAAGGCGCTGTCTGCCGTGCTGCGCACCGGCGAGCGTTTCGGCGTCGGGCATCTCGTCGATATCCTGCGCGGCGCCGAGACCGAGAAGATCGCGCGTTTCGGCCATGACCGGCTGCCGACCTTCGGCGTGGGGCGGGATCTCGATCTCAAGGCCTGGAGCTCGGTCTTCCGCCAGCTCGTGGCCTTGGGCGTGCTCGAGGTCGCCCATGATTCCTACGGCGCCCTCAAGCTGACCGACGCCGCCAAGCCCATCCTGCGCGGCGAGCGCCGCCTCGAATTCCGCCGCGACCAGCCCGCCGGGGCCAAGCGACGGCGCACCCGCGGGGCCGAGGCCGGCCCGGGCCGCGCGGCGCTGGAAGGCGACGAGGCGGCCGGCGCCCTGTTCGAGGCCCTGCGCGCCGCCCGCGCGCGCCTGGCCCGCGCCCAGGGCGTGCCGCCCTATGTCATCTTCCACGACACGACCCTGATCGCGCTCGCCAGCCGGCGGCCCCAGAGCCTGATGGCCCTGGAGGAGATCCCCGGCATGGGCGAGCGAAAGATCGAGCGCTATGGCCGGGCGATGCTGGCGATCATCCGAGGCGAGGACGCGCCGCTTGGCGAGGATTGAGGATGGCTTGGCCACCGGCGTCGAGATGCCGGCGGACCCGGCCGCGTGGCGGCGCTGGCTCACCGAGGAGGTGGCACCCTTCTGGGTGCGGCGGGTCGTGGCCCCCCAGGGCTATCTCGAATATCTGACACCCCAAGGCGAGCCCGCCCCGCGGGCGGCACAGGACCCGCTGGTGACGGCCCGCCTCGTCTATTGCTTCAGCCAGCTACACCTCCTGGGTGCCGCGCCGGGCGCTCTCGAAGCGGCCCGGCACGGGTTCCGATTTCTGACCGAGCGCTGCTGGGATCACGCCGAGGGCGGGTTCTTCCATGGCGTGGGCGCGGAGGGCGCGCCGGTCGACCGCGCCAAGCACGCCTATGACATGGCCTATGTGCTCTTCGGCCTGGCCTGGTGGCACCGGGCGAGCGGCGAGCAGGCGCCGCTGATCTGGGCCCAGCGCACGGCGGACTATCTCGATGCCCATCTCCGCGACCCGCGCCGCGGCGGCTTTCGCGCGGCAACTGCCGCCGAGCCCGCCGATGCCGACAATCGGCCCCGCGAGCTGGCGGCCCAGATGCATCTGCTCGAGGCTTTCCAGGCGCTGCACCAGGCGACCGGCGAGAGCGCCTGGTTGGCCCGCGCCGGGGCGATGGTGGTCTTCATCCTCGACCGCCTCGTCGACCGCGAGACGGGCTCCCTCGGCGAGCATTACACCGCCGATTGGCAGCCCCGGGCCGGGATCGAGGGCGAGATCCGCGAGCCGGGCGATAATTTCGAGGTCGCCTGGCTGCTCTATGGCCATGCCCGGCTCACCGGCGACGCCCGGGCGCGCGTGGCTGCCGACCGGCTCTACGAGTTCTCGCTTCGCCATGGCGTGGATTTCGCGGCCGGCTCCCTGCCGGCGGCCTTCGCCCAGGTGACCCGCCGTGGCGATGTTATCAATGACGCCAAGCCGCTCTGGGCCCAGACCGAGCTGGTCAAGGCCGCTCTGGGCCGGCTGGAAGCCACGGGGGATCCGGCGGCGGCCGAGCTTGCCCGGCGCCATCTGGGGCTCATCTTCCGCCACTACCTCGTCGACCGCCGGGGGCTGTGGCGCAACGAACTCGCCCGCGACGGCAGCGACCCCCGCGTGACCGTCCCCGCGCGCGTGCTCTATCATCTGCTGCTCTGCTTCGCCGAGGCCCTGCGCCTCTGGCCCCAACTCCAAGCACCGGATGTATGACAAGTTTACTTCTGCCGTTGACCACCCGGAACGCCTTGTCTAGCATGGCGTCCGCCCCGCCTGCAGCCCGAGGTCCGATGCCATGAGCGACGATCACAAGCATAAGGTCTTCGCCGTGCCGCCGCTGGCACGCCACGCCGATCTGACCCCGAACCGCGCCGCCAATGCCGCCCTCATCCGCCACATCGAGACCGGCGGGGTCCGCGCGCTGATGTATGGCGGCAATGCGAATTTCTACAATATCGGGCTCTACGAATATGCTGCGGTGGTCGACCAGCTGATGGAGCTTGCCGCACCGGGGACCTGGGTCATCCCTTCCGTCGGGCCCGATTTCGGCAAGATGATGGATCAGGCCGAGGTGCTGCGCAGCCGGCCTTTGCCGACTGCCATGGTGCTGCCGGCTTCGGCCGCCTTCTCGGAGGGCGGGGTGGAGAGCGGCCTCAGGCGCTTCGCCGACCGGCTGGGCAAGCCCTTCATCCTCTATCTGCGGGCCGAGGCCTATCTCAGCCCCGCGGGCATCGAGCGGCTGGTCAAGGACAAGCTCGTCAAGGCGATCAAATACGGGATCACCCGCGAGGAGCCCCGGCGGGACGGTTATCTGAGCGAGCTCATCCAGCGCGTCGGCGCCGAGATGATCATCAGCGGCATGGGCGAGCGGCCGGCGATCGTGCATCTGGCCGAGTTCGGCCTGCCGAGCTTCACCTCGGGCTCCGTCTGCATCGCCCCGCGTCTCTCGGTCGGGCTCCTGGAGGCGCTGCGGCGCGGCGATCTCAAGACCGCCGAGCGGCTGCGCGCCGCCTTCATGCCCCTGGAGGACTGCCGCGATGCCTATAACCCGGTGCGTGCCCTGCACGATGCGGTGACGCTGTCGGGCATCGCCGACATGGGTCCCGTGCTGCCTTTGCTGAGCAATCTCGAGGCCGCCAACCACGCCAAGGTCCGCGACGCGGCCCGCCTGCTCCTCGCCCTGAACGACCGGCCGCTGACGGAGTCGGCGTAGCGGCTCTTTCTTTCGTCATTCCCGCTTTCGCGGGAATGACGAAAGAGAGGCTAACGCCCGCTCCTCAGGGCTCCGTGCTGTCCGTGAGCACGCGGATGCGGGCGTTGTCGATGTGGGTGCGCATGGCGTCGCGGGCCAGCATGGGATCTTCCGCCTTGATCGCCTCGAAGATGCGGTTGTGCTCCTGCTGCACCAGGCGCAGCCGTTCGGCACTGCGGCGGAGCGACAGGGAGCGGGCGAGCTGCATGCCCTTCAGCGTCTGCTCCGAGAAGACCTCCATGGCATGGACGAAAAGCTGGTTCTGGGTCGCCGCCGCGATGGCCACATGGAACTCGCGATCGGCCTCCACCCCCACCTCGCCGCTGGCCATCACGATCTCGAGCTCGGCGAGCGCCTTCTCCAGCCGGGCGAGGTCGGCCTCCGTGCGCCGGCGCGCGGCGAGGGAGGCCGCCTCGCCTTCCAAGGCGATGCGGAACTCCATGCAGCGCATCAGATTGGCGACATCGCCGATGGGTGCCAGCAGTGCAAAGGCTTGGTTGGGGCGGCGCTGGACATAGGAGCCCGAGCCGTGCCGCGACATGACGACGCCATCGGCCTGGAGCCGCGACAACGCCTCGCGCACCACCGGCCGCGAGACGCCGAAGAGCTCGCTCAGCTGGCTCTCCGAGGGCAGCTTGCCGCCAATGGCCAAGCCGCCGCCGACGATGCGGTCCAGGATCTGCTCGTAGAGCTGGTCGGCCAGCTTGGATTGCCGCACCGGCGACTGGACCGCCCAGCCGGGGGGCCGCCTGGTCTCTGCCGTCGCCGGTTTCTTCCGCGCCACCTGGTTTCTCCCGCTCGGGAACGAGCCTTTCCATGTTTAGCGCTTTGGAAAGGAAATGCAAAATGGTAAGACAACTTCGCGCCGCCCTGCTTGCGGGCGGCCTTCCCCGACAGTTTGATGGGTGACCTCATGACGGATTCCAGACCGATGCTCCTGACGGGTGCCGCCGGCGTGCTGGGCCGGTGGCTCCGGCCCCGGCTGATCGAGCGCTATGGCAAGCTGCGCTCATCCGACATCGTCGATCCCGCCCCCGCCCTCCGGCATGAGAAGCTCTCGATCGTGGATCTCGCCGATGCGAAGGCGGTCGACCGGCTGGTGAAGGGCGCCGGACGGATCATTCATTTCGGCGGCATCTCCTACGAGGCCCGTTTCAAGAAGATCAACGCCGCCAATATCGCCGGCACCTACAATGTCTTCGAGGCGGCGCGGCGCCATGGCGCCGGGCCGATCGTCTATGCCAGCTCCAACCATGCGACCGGTTTCTACACCCGCGACGAGCGCCTGGATGGCCGCGCCACCCATCGGCCGGATTCCCTCTATGGCGTCAGCAAGGCCTTCGGCGAAAGTCTGGCCAGCTTCTTCGTCGACAAATACGGCCTCGACATCGCCTGCCTCAGGATCGGCACCGCCGCACCGAAGCCTCATGACCCCCGCCATCTCTCGACCTGGCAGAGCTATCCCGATCTGCTGCGCATGATCGAGGCCTGCTTCGCCTCGCGCAAGCTCGGCTTCACCGTGCTCTATGGCGTCTCGGCCAATAAGCGCCGCTGGTGGAGCAACGCCCATGCGCCCCACGTCGCCTACAAGCCCAAGGACAATGCGGAGCCGGCGGCAGCGAAGTTCTTCGCGAAGGGCGACCGGCGGGACCCCAAGGATCCGGCGGTGAAGTACCAGGGCGGTCCCTTCGTCTCCGATGGCTATATGAAGGCGCCGAAGTCGAAGGTGAAGGTAAAGGCGAAGTCGAAGGTGAAAGCGAAGCGATAGCCGCTGCCTAGATTTCGGCTTCTTCCCCCTCACCGCCCGAAAGAGGGGGCGAGGGGATGAGAAGCGCCTCACCCCTTGAACCGCGGCTCTGCAATGCCCGTGATGCCGTTGCCCGGCCGGACGGCGAAGAGGTTTCCGGCCTGGGGCTGATCGGCGATGTCGCCGGAGGGGCGGATCGAGGTGATGTAGATCACATCGAGATCCCGGCCCCCGAAGGCGACCATGCTGGGCTTGGCGATGGGCAGCGCGATCCGCCGGTCGATCCGGCCGTCGGGCGTCAGGCGCAGGATCTCCCAGCCGTCATTGCCCGTCATCCAATAGCAGCCTTCGGCATCGCAGCAGCCCCCGTCGGGCCGCCCCTTCATGCCATGGGTATCGATGAAGATCCGCCGGTTGGCGATCCGCCCCTCCGCGACGTCGAAATCCCAGGCCCAGACCGTTCGAACGGAGGGATGGGAATCCGAATGATAGAGGATGCGCCCATCGGGGCTGAAGGCGAGGCCGTTGGAGGTGACGAGCCCGGCGACCATGGCGGTGCAGCGTCCGTCGGGCGCGAGGCGGTAGAGCGTGCCCTTCTTCGTCCCGTCCTGCGGATCGCGCATGCTATCGACCCAGAAGCGCCCAGCCGGATCGGTGCGCCCATCGTTCATTCGATTGTCCGGCAGATGCGCCTCGGGATCGGCGATCATATCGCGGTGGCCGGTGGCGAGCCCCTGGCGATAGATCCCGGATTTGAGGGCGACCAGGACCTCCCCCTCCGTCTCGCAGAGAGCGAAGGAGCCGATCGGCTCGCCCATCTCCCATAACTCGTTCCGGCCGGAGGCCGGATCGAGGCGGTTCAGCGTTCCCTTGGGGATGTCGACCCAGTAGAGCCTCTGGCTGCGCCCGCACCAGACGGGGCATTCGCTGAGCTCGGCGCCGATATCGAGGACGCAGTCGACCGCGGGTTCCGCCATCGGGAGGCTTCCTTTCGCTTCAGATTGCGGTGGCCGCATCCGGCCTGTAGCGGATGCGGGTGAGGGTGCCGCGCAGCCGCGGATCGGGCCGCGGCACGGCGGAGATCAGCGACTGGGTATAGGCATGGCGCGGCGCGTCGCAGATCTGCCCGGTCTCGCCCAGCTCCACCACCTTGCCCAGATGCATCACCGCCACCCGGTCGCACATGTAGCGCACCACGCTGATATCGTGGCTGATGAAGAGATAGCTGAGGCCCAGATCCTCGCGCAGCTGCAGCAGAAGATCCAGCATCTGGGCGCGCAGCGAGACATCGAGGGCCGAGGTCGCCTCATCGGCGACGATGAGCTGGGGCTGCAGCGCGATGGCGCGCGCGATGCCGATCCGCTGGCGCTGGCCGCCGGAGAAGGCATGGGGATATCGGCGCAGCATGTCCGGCGAGAGCCCGACCTTCACCATCAGCTGCTCGACGCGGTCCTCCAGCTCCCGGCCCCGGGCGATGGCGTTGTTATGCAGCGGCTCGCTGATGATCTGGAACACCGTCATCCGCGGATTGAGGGAGGCGAAGGGATCCTGGAATACCATGCGGATCTCGCGCCAATAGGGCTTGACGGCGCGGCGCGGCAAGGCCGCCAGATCGACCTCGCCGGATGTCCGGCTCTGGAAGCGGATGCTTCCGCCCGAAGGCTGGAGCACCCGCAGCACGCAGCGCCCCAGGGTCGTCTTGCCCGAGCCGCTCTCGCCGACGATGCCCAGGGTCTCGCCGCGGAAGAGGTCGAAACTGACATCGTCGAGCGCCCTCACCGGCGCCTCGGTCGATTTGCGGAAGAGGCGGGCGCGCGGCGGGTAAAGCATCTTGAGCCCCGCCACGCGAAGCAGAACGTCGCTCCCCCCGGCGGCCGCCGTACCCCCACCGTCGGCGGCGCGCGCCGAAGCGGCGATCGCCGCGGCCGGAAGCCGATGGGCCCGGCGCTCCAGCTTCAGCACCGAGGCCAGCAGCCGCTTGGTATAGGGATGCTGGGGATCGTGGAAGATCGCATCCACCGGGCCGCGCTCGACGACGCGGCCGAGCTGCATCACCACCACCTCCTCCGCGATCTCGGCAACCACCCCCATGTCATGGGTGATGAACATCACCGACATGCCGTAGCGGGCCTGGAGCTCCTTGATCAGCTCGAGGATCTCCGCCTGGGTCGTGACGTCCAGCGCCGTGGTCGGCTCGTCGGCGATGAGGAGCTTGGGTTCGCAGGCCAGCGCCATCGCGGTCATGGCGCGCTGGCGCATGCCGCCGGAAAACTCAAAGGGATAGCTGTCGAGGCTCTGCCGCGGCCGCGGGATGCGCACCTGCTCCAGCACCTCCACCGCCCGCTCCCGCGCCTCGGCCTTGGAGACGTGGCGGTGCAGGCGGATGGCCTCGACGATCTGATGCCCGATGCTATGCACCGGGCTCAGGCTCGACATCGGTTCCTGGAAGATCATCGAGATGTCGCGGCCGCGGATGGCCCTCACCTCGCGCCCGCGCGGGTCGAGCCTGGCGATATCGACGACGCCGTTCCGGGCCGAGGGGCCGTCGGTGCCGTGGAGCAGGATCTCGCCGCTGATGATACGGCCGGGCCGCGGCACGATCTGGAGGATCGAGCGTGCCGCCACGCTCTTGCCGCTGCCGCTTTCGCCCACCACGCAGAGGGTCTTGCCCCGCTTCAGGCTGAAGCTCGCCTGCTCCACCGCCTTGATGGTGCCGAAGCCGGTCTCGAACCAGGTGCTGAGATTCTTGACCTCGAGCAGCATATCGTCGGAGGCGGGCGGGCTATGGGGGGCGGGCTCGGCCATAATCCCCTCAGCGGTGGCTATAGGGGTCGGCGGCATCGCGCAGCCCGTCGCCGACGAAGTTCAACGCCAGCACCGCGATGACCACGGCGATGCCCGGTGCGAAGAGCCAGGGCGCCGTGGCGATGGAGCGAATGTTCTGGGCCTCCTGCAGCAGCACGCCCCAGCTGATGATCGGCGGCTGCAGGCCGAGGCCGAGGAAGCTCAGCGCCGTCTCCGCCAGGATCATATTGGGGATGGCGAGGCTGACCTCGGCGATGATGTGGCTGACGAAGGAGGGCGCCATCTGGCGGAAGATGATGCGCGGCTCGCTAGCCCCGTCGAGGCGCGCGGCGGTCACGAAATCCTCCGTGCGCAAGGAGAGGAAACGCCCGCGCACCACACGGGCGAGATTCGTCCAGCCATAGAGGGAGAGGATGATGGTGATGCAGAGATAGATCCGCAGCGGCGGCCAGTCCGACGGCAGCGCTGCCGCCAGCCCGAGCCAGAGCGGAGTCGTTGGCAACGACAGGATGAACTCGATGACCCGCTGGATCACATGATCCACCCGGCCGCCGTAATAGCCGGAGATGCCGCCGAGCACCACGCCCAGGAACAGGCTCAATGCCACGCCGATGAGGCCGATGGACATGGATATGCGGGTGCCATAGACGGTGCGGCTGAAGAGATCGCGGCCAAGCCGGTCGGCACCCAACAGAAACATGGGATTTTTCTGGTCGAGCGGCCCGATGAGCTTGTGCTCCAAGGTGAAGATCCCCCACATCTTGTAGGGCTCGGTCTTGACGAAGAAGCCGATGGGATATTTCACCGTCGGATCGACCACGAAGACCCGGCGCAGCGCGGCCTTGTCGATCGTGACCTTGAAGCCGTTGACATAGGGGCGGAGCACCAGATCGCCCTTCTCGTCGCGGTCGAAGAGATGCACGCGCTGGGGCGGGGCATAGGTGTAGCGCGGGGTGAAGTCCAGCGGGTCGAAGGGGGCGACGAACTCGCAGAAAGCCGCTATCAGGAAGATCAGCAGCAGCACCACCGCGCTCGCCATGGCCAGGCGATGGCGGCGGAACTGCCACCACATGAGCTTCCACTGGGAGGCCACGGCCCGGCCGGCCGAGGGCGGCTGGCCGGCGGCTGCCAGGGCCTCGATCTCGCTCTCGACCGCCTCGCTCTGGATCGGGCTGTCGTCG
>DATHQQ010000769.1:0-13070 GCA_035482595.1 Verrucomicrobiia bacterium | reverse complement strand
GGCGAGGGCGGCATGATCCCCGACGAGCGGCGCTATTCCTCGAAATGGTTCTACCAGTGCATCCAGTCGCGCTATGGCTTCAACCCGAACCATCTGCGCCTGGCGGACGCCTGCGAGTTCTTCATCGGCCAGGGCTGCAAGGTCGGCCTCGGTGGCCATCTCATGGGCCAGAAGGTGACGGACCAGGTGGCCGAGATGCGCTCGCTCCCCGCCGGCATCGATCAGCGCTCGCCGGCGCGCCATCCCGATTGGCTCGGCCCCGACGATCTCGCCCTCAAGATCCAGGAGATCCGCGAGGCGACCAATGGCGAGATCCCGATCCAGCTGAAGCTGGGCGCGGCCCGCGTCTATGACGACGTGCGCATGGCGGCCAAGACCGGCCCCGACAGCATCTATATCGACGGCATGGAGGGCGGCACCGGTGCCGGCCCGCATATCGCCACCGAAGAAACCGGCGTGCCGGGCATCGCGGCCATCCGCCAGGCCCGGAAGGCCCTGGACGATGTGGGCAAGACCGGCGAGATCTCGCTCGTCTATGCCGGGGGCATCCGCAACGGGGCCGATGTGGCCAAGGCCTTGGCGCTGGGCGCCGATGCCGTCGCCATCGGCCATTCAGCCCTGATGGCCCTTAACTGCAACAAGGACATCCCCGAGGCCGATTTCGAGCGCGAGATCGGCGTCGAGGCGGGTCACTGCTACCATTGCCATACCGGCCGCTGCCCGGTCGGCGTGGCGACCCAGGATCCGGTCCTGCGCAAGCGGCTGGACCCCGACGCGGCGGCGGAGCGGGTCTATAATTTCCTGCATTGCCTCACCATCGAGGCCCAGATGATGGCGAGGGCCTGCGGCAAGACCAATGTCCACAGCCTGGAGCCTGAGGATCTGGCGGCCCTCACCATGGAGGCCTCCGCGCTGGCCATGGTGCCGCTCGCCGGCTCGCAGCATACCGTCGGCCGGCCCGACATGAATCGCTATTAAGGGGCGCGAAAATGGCGAAAGTCACCAAGCTCAGCAAATACGCCAAAGCCAAGGCCAAGGCGAAGCCCGCGGCGGTCAAATCCCTGGGCGCCAAGCCCAAGAGCGGGAAATCCGCCACGCCCAAGCCCTCCGGCAGCAAGGATATCGATCACTTCATCAAGACCTCGGGCCTCGATTCCGCCCGCGAGAAGGAGATCGGGCAGCACATCGGCTATCGCTACGACGTCAATCTCGTCCCCGACTACAAGCGCCTCACACCCTTCCTCAAGAAATACATGGAGGTCATGGGTTGGGACGATCTGAACTGGCTGGAGGATGTCCATCTCGGCTATGAAGAGGGCCGGGCGGCGATCTTCGACCGCAATGTGAACGGCTGGGTGACGGTGCCGAAGGGGATGAAGCTGCCGGACAATCAGCAGGACCGGGACATGATCGCCCGCGAGCTGCTGATCAAATTCCAGATGTCGCCCCGCCACCCGCTGATCGATCTGAACAAAGCATATCGCAAGTTCTGACAAGAACAAAAATTGGGGGACTTGCGGGGGAGGCCGGCCAAGCGCCGGCCTCTCTTTTTACGGCGCCATGCCCTTTTCCGTCAGTTCGCGCAGCGCGCCCTCGTTCTTGCCGAGGTCGAGGCCCATGCCACGAAGCACATGGGGCGCCTTGGTGAACTGGATATCGGCATAGTCCACCACTTCGACCCGATTGCCCCAGGGATCGAGGAAGTCGAGGAACGGTCCCGGCAGAAGCCGCCCGCCGGCCGCCTTGACAAGCGCGCGGACGGCGGAGCGATCGTCGACCACGACGCCGAAATGCCGCCCGTCATCCTCATGCTTGTCCTTTGTCTCCATCAGGGCGATGAACTGATCGCCCATGTCGATGAAGGCCTGCCGCTTGCTCTTGCTGCGCAGGGAGAAATCGAAGATCCGGCCGTAGAAGGCCAGGGCCTCGTCGATGTCGCCGACCTCGAGCGCGATATGGTTGACGCCGACCAGCTTGGGCCGGGAACTGTCCGCTTCCTTGGTGACTGCCATGACTTCCTCCCGATGAAGGCAGCCATGAATGTGGCGTCGGGGCTGGCGTCTTTCCAGGGCGGATCCCCTCCTTCGTTATTCCCGCGAAAGAGAGAACGTTCAGCCCGGCGACCCGCGGTGGAGAATTGCGCTGTTGATGGTGGCGCCGTCGGGCAAATCGTGGATCTGCGTCGCGAACTTCCCCCAGAAACCCAGCAACAGCGTGGAATCGACGGCCGTCAGATCGTCGATCTCATCGCTGCCCCCGCAGCAGAAGGGGGTCGCGGGCTGCAGGCGCTGGTGGAGGGGGATTGGTCCGTGCTTCTCCTTCCAGCGATAGGCGATGGGCCATCCCGTCCATAGCCGGTCGTTGCTCTGAATCAGCTCGGCCCATTTGGCGACGGTCGCGGCGACCGGGGTGAGGACGCCGGTCTCCGCATCGAAGCGACAGATGGTGCCCTCCTTGATGGAGAACTGATTGGCGAAGGTGTCCTGGGCGAAGCAGAGTCCCGGATCGACGAAGGATTCATATTCATGCTTCCAGAGGCCGGGCATGTTCCAATCCTCCAGCCCCCAGGAGAGATCGGAGGAGACCGAGGGGAAGACATGCAAGGCGTTGGAGAAGGCATAGAAGCCGTTGCGCACCCGCAGCAGCGCCTGCAGCTCCCCGGCCAGCGGTCCAGCCGCGCTTTCCACATAGGGTGTAAGGACGGCCTCGGCCTTGGTGAGGCGAAAGCTGGCGGGGGCGAGAAGATCGGCGATGGCTGGATTCATGGCGAGGCCTCCTTGCGGCGTGTCATGAGTCGCTCTCCGGCTCGATCCGATAGTCCGCGGCATGGGTCCAGTCGGGGGTGAAGGCGAGGATTTGGACGCCCTCCGGCAGATGGGGATTGAACATGCGGTTGTGCCAGTAGGTGGCCTGATGGAAGGGATGGCGGGGGGCCAGCCCGGCCACGGCGCAGGGAATCCGGTAGCCCTGGGCATATTGCTCGAATTCGAGGACGCAGCTTCCATGGCTCAAAAGCCGGGCCGCCACGGGAGAAGCAACGCCGAAGAGCGCGGTCATGACATCGGAGAATAGGCCCGGCTGCTGGAAATAGCTCGCCTGGAGGATTTCCAGGATCTTGTCGTAGCGCTCGCCCGGATCCTCGGTCTTCAGATATTGGTGACGGAAAAGCTGAGTGCTGACCGCGGGCTCGGCCTCGACGATCAGCACGACGATGCCCGGCGCGATCTCATGGCCCTCGCGGGTGATGATCCGGGGCCGCATGCCGGAGGAGGGGCGCCCACCGCTTTCGCGCGCCGCCATCTGGCGCAGGCGGCATTGCCAGCCGATGAACTCGCGCCGGAGCGCCAGCGCCGCGGCCTTGGTCAGCACCACATTGTCGAGCTTTCGCGCCATCCAACCTGCTTCTTTCACCCAATTCCAAGCCAATGGTCCCTTGTGGGACCGCAGTTTAGCGGAAAATTTCTTGCTCCAGAGGAAACCAATTTGTAGCTTGCGGCACGGGATTGGTGCGCGGTTTTCGCGCATCGGGGGCCCAGGGAACACTTCATGCCATTCGCTCTCCTGAAATACGGGCTCAGCAGCAAATACCCGGCAAAGCGCCATTTTCCCAAGGCCACGGAGCTGAAGCCCGCCTATGACATCGTCATCGTGGGCGCCGGCGGCCATGGGCTCGCCGCCGCCTATTACCTGGCCAAGGATTGGGGCATCACCAATGTCGCGGTGCTGGACAAGGGCTATCTCGCCGGCGGCAACACCGCCCGCAACACGGCCATCATCCGCTCGAACTATCTGACGCCGGAGGGGGTGCGCTTCTACGACGAATCCGTTCGGCTCTATCAGGGGCTGAGCGAGGAATTCGACTACAATATCCTCTATTCCGTCCGCGGCCATTTCACCCTCGCCCATACCGATGCTGCCATGCGCACCAGCCGCTGGCGCGCCGAGGTGAACAAGCATCTGGGCGTCGATTCCGAGGTCATCTATCCCGACGACATCCACCGGCTCTGCCCGGCGCTCAATATGTCCGAGGATGTGCGATATCCGATCCTGGGCGCTCTCTACCATCCCCCGGGCGCCATCGCCCGTCACGACGCCGTCGCCTGGGGCTATGCCCGCTACGCCACCGAGCGGGGGGCGGAGATCCATACCAATACCGAGGTCACCGGCTTCACCATCGAGAAGGGCCGCGTCACCGGCGTGCAGACGAACCGGGGCCACATCGCCTGCGGCAAGGTGCTGCAATGCGTCGCCGGCTCGAGCAGCCGCGTCTCGGCGCTGGCGGGCTTCCGCCTGCCCATCCGCACCATCCCGCTGCAGGCCTGCGTCTCCGTGCCCCTGAAGCCCTTCCTCGACCAGATCGTCGTCTCCGGCTCCCTCCATGTCTATGTCTCGCAGTCCGACCGCGGCGAGCTGGTGATGGGCGGCTCGACCGATCCCTATTCGCTCTACTCGACGCGCTCGACCTTGGATTTCAAGGAAGGGCTGCTGGGCCATATGCTGGAGCTGCTGCCCTTCCTCGGCGACGTCAAGCTGGTGCGCCAATGGGCCGGCATCGCGGATATGACGCCGGATTTCAGCCCGGTCATGGGCAAGACGCCGGTCGAGAACTACTTCATCGATTCCGGCTGGGGGACCTGGGGCTTCAAGGCGACGCCCGTCTCCGGCAAGCGCATGGCCGAGACCGTCGCCACCGGCGAGCCGCCGGAGCTGCTGCAGCCCTTCCGCCTCGACCGCTTCTACGATTTCGATCAGGTCGGCGAAAAGGGCGCGGCCTCGGTGGGGCATTAGGAGCCGGTCATGAAGATCATGAATTGCCCCCTGAACGGCCCACGCAACATCTCGGAATTCGTCTGGGGCGGCGAGGTGAAGGAGATGCCGGTCCCGGCCGATGCCACGGCCCGCGACTGGGCCGACTACGTTTTCATCGAGAACAATGTCGCCGGCATCGTGCGCGAGTGGTGGTGCCATGTGCCCACCTCCTTCTGGTTCATCGCCGAGCGCAACACGGTGACGGAGGAAATCATCCGCACTTACCCCGCGGGCGAGGTCTTCAATCGCCGCGTCGAATTCGCGGCCAAGGGAGAGACCAAGTGACCGGCGGGATCAACCGCCTACCGGAATCCTTCGGCCGGCTGATCGACCGGCGCCGGCCCATCGCCTTCACCTTCGAGGGCCGCGACGTCACGGGATTCGCCGGCGATCCCGTCGCCGCCGCACTCGCCGCCAATGATCAATGGGTGCTGTCGCGCTCCTTCAAATACCGCCGGCCCCGTGGCGTCCTCACCATGGCGGGCCAGGATTCCAACACGCTGGTCCAGATCGGCGCCGAGCCCAATGTGCTGGCGGACCGGCGCGCCATCGAGCCGGGTCTCGGCGTCATGGCACAGAACTATGACGGGAGCCTGGAGGCCGATCGCGGTCAGATCATCGAGCTCTTCGGCCGCTTCCTGCCCGTGGGCTTCTACTACAAGGCCTTCTTCCGCCACGGCAGCTGGAAGTTCTGGGAGAAGATCATCCGCAACCGCGCGGGGCTCGGCAAAGTCGATCTCAGCGCCCATCACGACTATTTCGACAAGCAGTATCTCTTCGCCGATGTGGCGGTGGTGGGCGGCGGGCCGGCGGGCTTGTCGGCCGCCCTCCAGGCGGCCGAGAGCGGGGCGGAGGTCGTCCTCATCGAGGAATGGCCGATCCTGGGCGGCAATCTCTGCTATTCGCGCATCGGGCGCGAGGGGGATGCCGCCTTCGCCCTTGCCGAGAAGCTCGCGGCACAGGTCATGGCCAAGAGCAATATCCGCGTGCTGGCCGATGCCGTCTGCACCGGCTGGTTCTCCGACAATTGGCTGCCCATCGTCCAGGCCAACCGCCTCTACAAGCTCCGCGCCAAATCGGTGGTGATGGCGACCGGCTCCCTCGAGCAGCCAGCGGTGTTCCGCAACAACGATCTTCCCGGCGTCATGCATGGCACGGCGGCCCAGCGGCTGATCCGCCTCTATGGCGTCCGGCCCGGACGCAAGGCGGTGGTGCTGGCGGCCAATGACGATGCCTATGGCGTGGCGCTGGATCTGGGCGATGCCGGCACCGAGGTGCAGGCGGTGATCGATCTGCGCGAGCATGTGCCGGAAAGCGCGATGGTTCATGCCACCCGCGGCCGGGGCGTACCGATCTACGCCGGTTACGCGCTCACGGAGGCGATCCCCGCCACCGGCAAGCTCGGCATTCTCGGCGCCGCGGCGGCGCGCATCGTGAGGGAAGGCGAGACCGACGGTGCAGCCACGGTCTTCGACTGCGACCTCATCTGCATGTCCACGGGCTACAGCCCGGCCGGCCAACTCCTGCATCATGCCGGCACGCGCTTCACCTATGACCATGCCGCCAACATGTTCCATCCCACGGTACTGCCGCCCCATCTCCATGCCGCGGGCTCCGTCAACGGCACCTATCGCCTGGACGCCGTGCTGACCGAGGGCCGCCGCATAGGCTGGGCCGCTGCGCGCGATGCCGGCTTTGCGGGCGGCACCGAGCCGCCAGGCGTCACCGGCGACCGGGGATCCCTCGGCCAGACCCATGCCTGGCCTATCTTCCCCCATAAGCAGGGCAAGGATTTCGTCGATTTCGACGAGGATCTGGGCGTCCAGGATCTGGTGAACGGCATCGCCGACGGCTACGACAATATCGAGCTGCTGAAGCGCTATTCGACTGTCGGCATGGGCCCCTCCCAGGGCCGCCACTCCGCTGTCGCCGCCGTGCGCGTGCTGGCCAAGGAAACCAAGACCGATCTGGCCAGCCTCTCCGTCACCACCCAGCGCCCGCCCTATGTGCCGGAGAAATTCGGCCATCTCGCCGGCCGCACCTTCGAGCCCGAGCGCCACACGGCGATGCATCACCGCCATCGCGAGCTCGGCGCCCGGATGATGGTGGCGGGCATCTGGTACCGCCCCGCCTTCTACGGCAAGGCCGAGCAGCGCGATCAGGCGATCCGCGAGGAGGTGCTGGCGGTCCATAACAATGTCGGCCTCATCGATGTCTCCACCTTGGGCGGCCTCGATGTCCGCGGCCCCGATGCGGCGGAGTTCCTGAACCGCCTCTATACCTTCACCTATGCCAAGCAGCCGGTGGGCCGCTCCCGCTATGTGCTGATGTGCGATCAGACGGGTGCCATCATCGATGACGGCGTCGCCTGCCGGATCAACGACGAGCATTTCTACGTCACCGCCACCACCAGCGGCGTCGACGGCGTCTATCGCCTGATGCTGCAATGGAACGCCCAATGGCGCCTGGATGTGGACGTTGCCAATGTCACCGCCGCCTATGCCGGTGTGAATATCGCCGGCCCGCGCTCGCGCGAGGTGCTGGCCAAAGTCTGCCATGACATCGATCTGGGGGCGGCGGCTTTCCCCTATATGGGCGTGCGCCTCGGCGACGTGGCGGGGATTCCGGCCCGGCTGCTCCGCGTCGGTTTCGTCGGCGAGCTCGGCTATGAGATCCATGTCCCGGCGAGCCAGGGCGAGGCGCTCTGGGATGCCCTGATGGCCGCCGGCGGCACCGCCGGGATCAAGCCCTTCGGCGTCGAGGCCCAGCGCGTGCTGCGGCTGGAGAAGGGCCATATCATCATCGGCCAGGACACCGATGGGCTGACCCATCCCCTCGAGGCCGACATGGCCTGGGCCATCGCCAAGAACAAACCCTATTTCATGGGCGGCCGCTCCATCGCCCTCCAGACGGCGCGCCCGCTCACCCGCAAGCTGGTGGGCTTCACCCTGGAAGATCCGGCGGCGCCCGTACCGGAGGAATGCTATCTGACGGTGCGCAACGGCGCGATCGTGGGGCGCGTGACCTCCGCGGTGCGCTCGCCCGCGCTGGACCGGGTGATCGGGCTTGCCTATGTGGCGCCGGACCAGGCCGTGCCGGGCACGAGCTTCGACATCAAAATTGCCGGCGGGCGGCTGCTCCAGGCCAAGGTCGTGAAGCTGCCGTTCTACGACCCCGACAACAAGCGGCAGGAGATGTAGCTATGGCGCCCTCGCTCGCGGGCGCTTCGCGCCCAGGGGTGGAACCCCATGCCCAGCTTCGCCGCAGCTTCGTCTACCGCAAGCTTCGCGATCTCGGCGCCCGTTTCGAGGTCATCGATGGCGGCGCCGTGGCGATGGATTTCGGCGCCCCCGCTGCCGAAGCGGAGCGCGCGCAGAGCCTCGGCCTGGCCGATCTCTCGCCTTTGCCGCGCACCGGCTTCAAGGGCACCGGCGCCGTGGAGTGGCTGGAAGCCCAGGGCCTCGCGGTCGGCCCGGAGAGCAACCGCGGCTATCACCAGCCGGCCGGCGAAGTCGCGCTCCGGCTGGCCCCGACGGAGATCTTCTTGATCGATTCCCTCACCGCAACGGGGGTCTTCATCGAAATGCTGAACCAGGCCTGGGCCTGGGGCGCCGAGCGGCCGCGCAAGCTCATCGGCTATCCCATGCCCCGGGCCGACAGCCATGGCTGGTTCGCCCTCACGGGCAAGCGCGCGCCGGAAATGTTTGCCAAGATCTGCGGCATCGACCTCCGGCTCGACAAATTCGAGAACGGCCGGATCGCCCAGACCTCCATCGCCAAGATGAGCGGGATCATCCTGCGCCAGGACCGGGGCGAGCTGCCGGTCTTCCATCTGCTCGCCGACAGCGCCTCGGCGGACTATCTCTGGGACTGCCTGGTCGACGCCATGGCGGAGTTCGAGGGCGCTGTGGTCGGCCTCGCAGCGCTGCGCGGCTTCGGCTGACCGAGCCATGGCCCGCGCACGCAAGGAATTCGAGATGCAGGACCCGCACAGCCTGGCGGGCAAGCGGGAGGGCAATCTCGAAATCGCCATCGGGCGGGAGGTCAGGGAGTTCCGGCGCAAGCTCGACATGACCGTCGCCGAGCTCGCCCGGCTGGCGGGGATGTCGGCCGGCATGCTCTCCAAGATCGAGAACGGCATGACCTCGCCCTCCCTGGACACGCTGAAGTCGCTCTCCACGGCGCTGCATGTGCCGGTGACCGCTTTCTTCCGCCGCTACGAGGAGGAGCGCGACGCTACCTTCGTGAAAGCGGGGCAGGGACTCAATATCGAGCGCCGGGGCACCCGGGCGGGCCATCAGTACCAGCTCCTCGGCCATTCGCTGCGCCGGCCCCTGGCGGTGGAGCCCTATCTGATCACGCTGACGGCCGATTCCGACGTCTTCCCGCTGTTCCAGCATGAGGGCATCGAGTTCATCTACATGCTGGAGGGCGAGGTCGGCTATCGCCACGGCAACCGGACCTATGTGCTGACCCCGGGGGATTCGCTCTTCTTCGACGCCGATGTCCCCCACGGCCCCGACGAGCTGCGTAAGCTGCCGATCCGGTTCCTGTCGATCATCACCTATCTGCGGGAGGGCGGGGGGTGACACGCTATTTGTTATTTTATAATCCGCTGGTTATGGCGGAGTTCAAATCTGATCTATGAAACTTTACTCATTCCCAATAGGAAAGTTTTTTTCTTTCCATTTGAATGCCGTCACCCCGTCGATTAAATTCCCGGGAATCGGAAACCCGGGAGGAAAGGAATCCTCGCCATGTGCGGTATCGTCGGGCTGTTCCTGAAGAACCCCGAGCTGCGGCCCCAGCTCGGAGAGCATCTCTCCACCATGCTGATCGGCATGACCGATCGCGGTCCCGACAGCGCGGGCATTGCCGTCTATCACAAGCCCGTCACGGGCGATCGCTGCAAGCTGACCCTGTTCCATGCCGATCCCCATCATCATTGGCGCGAGATCGGCGGGCAGATGGGCGAGGATCTCGACTGCGAGGTGGATATCGAGGTGAAGTCCAATCACGCGGTCGTGACGGTCGCCACCGACGAGGCCCATGCCCGGCAATGGCTGAAGACCCATCATCCCGAGGTCCGGGTCATGGGCTATGGCCAGCTCATGGAGGTCTATAAGGATATGGGCCTGCCGGCTGCGGTCGTCGACAAATATGGAATCCGCGGCATGGAGGGTACCCATGCCATCGGCCATACCCGCATGGCGACCGAGAGCGCCGTGACGACGGAGCATTCCCATCCCTTCACCGCGGCCTCGGACATGTGCCTGGTGCACAACGGCTCCCTCAGCAATCACAACAACCTGCGCAAATGGCTGCGCCGGCGCGGCCATGATTTCGAGACCGACAACGACAGCGAAGTCGCGGCCCGCTACTTCGCCCATCGCCTAAGCGAGGGGGCGAGCCTGCCCGAGGCGCTGGAGGCGGGCTTGCGCGATCTCGACGGCTTCTTCACCTTCACCATGGGCACGCGGGACGGCTTCGCGGTGCTGCGCGACGGCATTGCCTGCAAGCCCGCGGTCCTGGCCGAGACCGACGACTGGGTCGCCATGGCCTCGGAGTTCCGCAGCCTCGCAAATCTGCCCGGGGTCGAGAAGGCGACGATCTGGGAGCCGAAGCCGGCCGTTGTCTATACCTGGAGCCTGCAGTAACCCGATGATCACCGTCGATCTCGCCACGGAAACCGTGCGCGATCTCAACCAGCGCCTGCATGACCTGCCGACCGAGACCAACGAGCGGGCCTGGCGGATCGTCAATCCCAAGGGAGCCCATGCCATGGTGGCGGGCCTGGACCGGCCCATCGAGATCGAGATCGATGGCCATGCAGGCTATTACTGCGCCGGCATGAACAAGCAGGCGAGCGTGGTCATCAATGGCCATTGCGGCGTCGGCGTGGCGGAGAACATGATGTCCGGCGCGGTCCGGGTCAAAGGCAATGCCAGCCAGTCGGCGGGGGCCTCCGCCCATGGCGGGCTTCTCGTGATCGAGGGCGATGCCTCGGCCCGCTGCGGCATTTCGATGAAGGGCGTGGATATCGTGGTCGGCGGATCGGTCGGCCATCTCAGCGCCTTCATGGCCCAGACCGGCAATCTCGTCGTCTGCGGCGATGCCGGACAGAGCCTGGGGGATTCGATCTATGAGGCGAAGATCTATGTCCAAGGCCAGGTCGAGAGCCTGGGCGCGGACTGCGTCGAGAAGAAGATGACCGAGCATCACCTGGCCAAGCTCGGCCGGCTTCTCGACCGCGCCGGGCTGACGGCCGACCCCAGGGGTTTCCGGCGCTACGGCTCGGCCCGCAAGCTCTATCATTTCCACGTCGACCACGCCGATTCCTACTAGGGCCCCGAGGAACCATTCATGAGCGTCGATGCCCGGGGGCAGCGCCCCTCCGCCACATTCCCACCCCATGTCCTGGCGGAGATCCATCGCGCCGCCGATCAGGGCCTCTATGAGATCCGCGGCTTCGGCACCAAGCGCAAGCTGCCGACATTCGACGATCTACTCTTCCTCGGCGCCTCGGTCTCCCGTTATCCCCTCGAGGGCTACCGCGAGAAATGCGCGACCGATGTCTGGCTCGGCACCCGTTTCGCCAAGAAGCCGATCCATCTGAAGATCCCCATCACCATCGCCGGTATGAGCTTTGGGGCGCTGGGCGCCAATGCCAAGGAGGCGATCGGCCGGGCCTGCACCGAGATCGGCACCTCAAGCACCACCGGCGACGGCGGCATGACGGAGGAGGAGCGCCAATCCTCCAAGACCCTGGTCTATCAGGTGCTGCCCTCGCGCTACGGCCTCAACCCGGACGATCTGCGCCGCTGCGACGCCATCGAGGTGGTGGTGGGGCAGGGGGCCAAGCCCGGTGGCGGCGGCATGCTGCTGGGCATGAAGATCACGGAGCGCGTCGCCAAGATGCGCGACCTGCCAGTCGGCATCGACCAGCGCAGCGCCTGCCGCCATCCCGATTGAACCGGCCCGGACGATCTCACCATCAAAATTCAGGAGCTGCGCGAGATCACCAATTGGGAGAAGCCGATCTATGTGAAGGTCGGCGCGACCCGCACCCGCTATGACGTGGCGTTGGCCGTCAAAGCCGGCGCCGATGTGGTGGTGGTGGACGGCATGCAGGGCGGCACCGCCGCCACTCAGGACGTCTTCATCGAGCATGTCGGCATTCCCACGCTGCCGGCGGTGCGCCTGGCGGTGGAATCCCTGCAGGAGCTGGACATGCACCGCAAGGTGCAGCTTATCGTCTCCGGCGGCATCCGCAGCGGCGCCGATGTGGGCAAGGCCCTGGCGCTCGGCGCCGATGCGGTCTCCATCGGCTCGGCGGCCATGGTGGCGCTGGGCTGCAACAAGCCCGTCTATATCGAGGACTACCATGCGCTGGGGACCGAGCCCGGCATGTGCCACCACTGCCATACCGGCAAATGCCCCGTCGGCGTCACCACTCAGCTCCCGGAGCTGCAGAAACGCCTGACGCCGGAGCAGGGCGCCCGTTGGCTGAGGAACTACCTCTCGGTGATGGTGCTGGAACTCCAGACCGTGGCCCGGGCCTGCGGCAAGAGCCATGTCCATAATCTGGAGCCCGACGATCTGGTCGCGCTCACCGTCGAGGCCGCCGCCATGGCCGGCGTGCCGCTGGCGGGAACCGACTGGATTCCCGGCCGCAACCGTTATTGAATTCGACCCAGAACCGCCCGACCAAGAAACAAACCGACAGGGGGACACAATGGCGACCGATCTCGCAAAGGCAGCCAAAGACCGCAAGATCAAATATTTCCTCATCAGCTATGTCGATCTCTTCGGGGGGCTGCGCGCCAAGCTGGTGCCGGCCCAGGCGATCGGCGCCATGCAGCGCGACGGCGCCGGTTTCGCCGGCTTCGCCACCTGGCTCGACATGAGCCCGGCCGATGCCGATCTCTTTGCCCGGCCCGATCCCGATAGCCTGATTCAGCTGCCCTGGAAGCCGGAGGTGGGCTGGCTGGCCAGCGATCTCTGGATGGACGGCAAGGAGGTGGCCGCCTCGCCGCGCAAGGTGCTGAAGGACCAGATGGCGGCGGCGGCGGCCAAGGGCCAGTACATGAAATCCGGCGTCGAGTGCGAATTCTTCCTGATCAGCCCCGACGGCAAGTCCGTCTCCGACGCCCCGACACCCAGGAGAAGCCCTGCTACGACCAGCAGGCGCTGATGCGCCGCTACGAGGTCATCACCGAGATCTGCGACAGCATGCTGACCCTGGGCTGGAAGCCCTATCA